>CAYYWK010000089.1:0-8481 GCA_964475345.1 uncultured Desulfobulbus sp. | reverse complement strand
GATTGCGTGAGTCAATCTCACTGCTCCGGTTCATCCGGCTGTGGGCGAGGACGAGCCCACCGTACACCGGTACCGAGCCGCCGGTCATGCCTGTGCCGGCACCCCGGGGGACAACGGGAAAGCCGAATTCGGAGGCCAGTCGCATGATGGCTGCCACCTCGGCGGTGGTGGCCGGGAAGGCAACCGCTTCGGGCAGTACGATCTTCCCTGTGCCGTCAAACGAGTAGCAATGCAGGTCTTCCCGTCGTGTTGTGCAGAAGCCGGGGCCGACGATATCGACAATTTTTTTAATGATAATCGGGTTCATCGGAGTAATATAGCAACAGACTGCTGTCGCCTGTGGTTGCAGCAGGAAAGGAAAGTAATGCAACTGCCGGATCGGACCAACCTCCGCAGTCTGGAATTGCTCCCCGATTAACATAAGGATTGTCAGCAATGCAAGAACAAAAGCTACGGGTCGCCCTGCTTGCCGGTGGGACCTCAGGAGAACGGCAGGTCTCGCTGAACGGGGCTGCCGAGGTGGAGAAGGCCCTTGATCCCGAACGTTTTCTGGTGCGGCGGTACGACCCTGCCTGTGACCTGGCGAGACTGGTGGGAGACGCAAGGGAAATCGATTTCGCCTTCATCCTCCTGCACGGCCTTCACGGCGAGGATGGGACGGTGCAGGGGATGCTGGACCTGCTGGGCATACCGTACCAGGGCTCGGGAGTTCTTGGCAGTGCGATCGCGATGGACAAGCATCTCGCCAAAGATCTGTACCGCCTGCATGGCCTGCCGGTTGCTGATTGCGTTGTCGTCGGCCATCGGAGTGACTGCGACCTGCAGGGGATGGTTGACAGGCTTGGTCTGCCGCTGGTCGTGAAACCGGTTCGCGAGGGATCAAGCCTCGGCCTGACGATTGCCAGAAACCTGGAAGAACTGCGGGAAGGTATCGAGGCAGCGAGACGGCATGACAGAGACGTCATGGTCGAACAGTATATCAAGGGCCGGGAAATTACCGCCGCCGTTCTTGGTAATGACACCTTGACAGCGCTGCCGCTGATCGAGATCATTCCCGGTGAAGGATTTGCTTTCTTTGACTATACCGCGAAATACCAGCCGGGTGCCTCTCGGGAAATCTGCCCGGCCCCGATCAGCGCGGAATTGACCGAGAAGGCGCAGCAACTGGCGTTGGCCGCACATTCTGCCCTGCGATTGAGAGGGTATTCCCGCACCGACATGATTCTCGATGAGGCGGGCGATTTCTTTCTGCTCGAGTCCAATACCATTCCCGGCATGACTGCAACCAGCCTTTTGCCTCAGGCGGCAGCCAGGCATGGTCTTGAATTCCCTCAGTTCCTGGAACTGCTGATCGAGATGGCCTTTGCAGACAGGAAAAGTCGGCCCTAGCGCGTCATCAGAGGAAAAGTCAAGCCAGGCCGGCTTCAGATGATGATTCGTTCAGGGGCGTTAAAAATATTGAGACGATCGACCCTGGCATAGGCTCCCAGTGTCATTCCCGCCTGACGGGCAATAGCCAGGCCGAGGGAAGATGCGGCGGTCCTGGAGAGGACGATCGGGATGCCCATCCTGGCACATTTGAGCACCATGTCTGAAGTCAGCCTTCCCGTTGTGTAAACCGCTCCGCCGACAGCCGCCTTGCCGAGAAGAATTGCCCCCATGACCTTGTCGACGGCGTTATGTCGGCCAACATCTTCGTAGTAGACCTGTATCCCGCCATCGGCCCACAGGCCGCAGCCGTGGATACAGTGGGTGTCCCTGCCGAGTGTTGAAACCTGCTGGACCTGGCTGATGAAGGAACCCAACTCAGCAAACGCCATCGTATACTCCTGCAGCGGATCGAACGCCCCTTCGAGCATCTCCCGGGGAATTTTGCCGGTGCCGCCGCACCCGGAAGTAATGATGACCTCCTTCGGCTGTGTTGTTGGGACATCGGCGTAAACGGCAATTCTGCCTTCCGGACAGACGATTACCTCACGGACCTCTTCCGGTTTGCGGATATAGCCCTGTCCGAAGAGAAAGCCGACCCCGAATTCAGCCAGGCCAATAGGCAGGACCATCGATGCGCCGATCGGTTCGTCGTTCAACGCCACCGTGTATGGTGTTTCAACGGCCAGCAGTTCTTCCTGATGATGCCTTCCCTGCGGTGTGACAACGGTTGTGAGGTGCGAAAGTGTGGTCGTGTCCATGTTGGTCCGGATGCAGGCGGTTTATGAAGAGACGGGTCTCTGTATGTGAGGCTTCTGATTGTATTGAGAGCGTTCATCCTAAAGAGACTTTCAGCCAATTTCAACTGTTTCGCGGGTTGACCAGCGACTTTTCCCGATGTATTGGCAGTTGTCTCCCTCTGGCGGATATTGTACTCTTATTATTGACGGCCGATGCGGGGGTGAGGCGGAAGGCCGGTATTGCTGTATGAGAAGTCTGACTGGAGGGCGTGGGTGCGAACAGAGCAGTTGAAGAGCGCTATGGCAGGGAATGTTCAGGTGAAGATCGGGGAAGTTGTAAAACTTCTTGCCGTCCTGGTGCTGCTCTTTGCCGTCCAGCCTGTGGAAGCCACAGCCCAGGCCAAGCAGGAGGATACTCTCCCTATTCTGCTGGGACAGTCCTGTGCGCTGACAGGGCCATCGAAGAACCTGGGCCTGGAGTTGCGCGCAGGGCTTCTGGCCGCCTTCTCCAAAGTGAACGATGAGGGGGGCGTCGATGGCAGGGACATTCTGTTGGTGAGTCGGGATGACGGGTATGAACCAGACAGGGCGGTGCGCAATACCAAGGCCTTTATCCAGGATGAAGCAATCTTCATGCTGATCGGGGAAGTCGGCACCCCGACCTCGAACGCCGTCCTGCCACTCATTGAAGAAAGCAAAATACCGTTTTTCGCCCCGTTTACCGGCGCGGAGGTGCTGCGCCAGCCTTTCCGCAAATATGTGATCAACGTGCGAGCCAGTTATTATCAGGAGATGGAGAGACTGGCTGCCTATCTCATCGATAGGAAAAAGATCAAGAAGATTGCCTGCTTCTACCAGGATGACAGTTATGGTCTGGATGGTTTGAAAGGGATCGAACTTGCCCTGGCCCGCCGCGGTCTCAATCTCGTTGCCAAAGGGAGCTACGAGAGGAATACCGTAGCCGTCCTGCGCGGGCTGACCGATATTCTGCAGGCCGACCCCGAGGCGGTGGTGCTGGCCGGGACGTACTCAGCCTGTGCCGAGTTTATCAAGTTGAGCAAGACCCGGACCGTAAAAGATCTCCTCTTCTGCAACATCTCTTTCGTCGGCACGGAAAGCCTCAAGAACACCCTGGGACGATACGGCAGCAATGTCATCGTCTCTCAGGTCGTCCCCTATCCCCAGGACACCGGTGTGCCTTTGATCCACGAGTATACCGACGCAATGGCCAAATACCAGCACGATGCCCCGATCAGCTTCACGTCGCTTGAAGGATACATCTCCGGAAAGCTCTTCGCCCAGATTGCCGCAAAGGTGCCGGGAGAACTCACCAGGGAGAAGTTCATAGAGACGATGGAGCGGGTGGGAACGTTCGATCTCGGCGGCGTCACGCTGCAGTTCGGGCCGATGGATCATCAGGGCATGGATGCCGTCTACCTCACGGAAATAAATCCTGACCTGAAAAAGGTGGAGGAATGACGCCCTGGAGTGCAGGCGGTGTGCCCTCCCCACTCAGGAGGGGGGTGCAGCGATGATGTCGAGATCCACTCGCATATCCTTGTCGTCAGCGCCTTTTTATGCCTCCCTGCTGGTCATTCTTTCTCTTGGCCTGTTTACCGGCACCTTCTGGGCGTTCAACGAGTACGAGGCATACCAGGAAAGCATCAGCAATATCCGCGACAATTATCAGAAGCAGTATCGGGACAGGTTGCAGGAAGAACTTGGCGGAGTCATGGACTTCATTCAGTACAAACGTTCGCAGACGGATATCTTGATTGAAAACGAGATCCGCCAGAAAGTCCAGACGGCATACACCACTGCTTCGCATATCTACAGTCAGTACAAGGACGAGAAAAGCATCGACGAACTGCGGCTGATGGTGCTGGAAATCCTTCGCCCGATCCGTTGGAACAACGAGCGGGGGTACTATTTTGCCGGCCGGGTCAAGGACCAGGTCATCGACCTCTTTGCCGACGACCCGTTCTTCGAAGGCAAAAGCAGGCAGCAGTTCCGCAGCGAAGCGGGAATCGATGCCATTGGTGATATCATCAAGATCATTGAGGAAAAAGGGGCCGGCCTTTATCGCTATAACTGGGCGAAGCCGGAATATATCGGTTCCAGCTACCAGAAAGTTTCCTTCGTAAAATATTTCAAGCCATTCGACTGGTTTATCGGTGCCGGTATCTATATCGACGATATGGAGAAGCTGATCCAGGAGGATGTCCTGGCCCAGGTTCAGAAGATGCATTTCGGCCGGGATGGCGAGGTGTTTGGTTTCCGGGTCGATGGCACGATCATCTGCAACCGGGATGAGCGGCTGATAGGTCGTTCCATCAAGGACCTGGCAGGCAGCAAAGGAGAACCCTTCGGCGAGCAGATGTGGCGAGCAGGGGTGAGTGGTGACCATGAAGATTATGTCAGTTATGCAATTTCCAAACCGGCCGAGGGGAGAGTCTACCAAAAGCTGAGCTACGTCAAGGCATTCAAGGAATGGGGGTGGGTGTTCGTGGCCAGCATGAACATGGACGATATGGAGAATGCCATTGTCGACGAAACCAGAACCTATATCCGCATTGCCTTCAAGAATGCCTTCCTGTTTGTTCTGCTCTTCATGCTCGCCGTGTCGCTGTTGCTGTTGATCGCGTATTTCTATTCGTTGAAAATCAAGCACGGAATAAGCCTGTTCACGAATTTTTTCCGTGAGGCCGCCGATTCCAAGGTCAAGATCGAGAACGCCGACCTCGCCTTTGCCGAGTTCGAGGATCTTGGCAAACTGGCGAACCGGATGATCGATGACCGCATTCAAAAGGAATTCCTGCTGCACCGGGATGAACTGCGCCTTGATACTCTACTGCGGCTCGGGATGATGGAAAAATATTCACTGCAGGAGAAGTATGATTTCATCATGCAGCGAATAGTCCAGATAACCCGCAGCGAGGCCGGCTATCTGGCCCTGGTCAACACCAGCCAGGCGCATCTCTCCCTGTGCAGTTTTTTTTGCATTCGCCAGCGGGTCCCAAGCGAAGAACCGTATCATCTCAACGAGTCGCGGCGCGTGGAGGACGGAGGGTTGCCCGGCAACGCCGTTATCCAGAAAAAGGCAATCATCAATAATGATTTTCAGGGCGGGGAAGACAGTCTGGTCTACCCCTACCGGCTACCTGTCAAACGGCATCTCGACGTGCCGATATACAACGGTGGCAAGATCGTTGTGGTGGCGGGTGTCTGCAACAACGGTTCTGATTATGACAACTCGGACATCAGACAGATGGCCATGCTGCTTGAGGGAATGTGGCTGCATGTACTGAAAACGTGTTCAGAAATTGAGATGGCTCGTCTGGAGCGGCAGATCATGGCCGTGAGTCTCGAGGAGAGGAGCAAGGTTGGGCGTGATCTTCACGACGATCTCGGTTCGCATCTCAGCGGAGTAGAAATGCTGGCTAAAGTCCTCCAGAAGAAGCTGGAGGCGGAAGCTCCCGACAAGGCCAGACAACTGCAGCGTATCCGTAATCTTATCCAGGAAGCGATTGAGAAGACACGGCGGCTGGCCCGGGGGTTATACCCTGTGCATATCATTGAGCAGGGGCTCGAAGCGGCCATCGAGGAGCTGATAGTGGAGGTTGAGAGCCTATTCTACGTTGAATGCACGCTGGCCTTTGACAGCCCGAGGGATGCAATCGACAACAATGAGGCCACGCATATTTATTATATTATCCGGGAAGCCGTGTTTAATGCTGCCCGTCATGGCAAGGCCAAGAATATCATGATATCGATAGTCAAGGATGCCAGTCGATTGAATGTCACTGTAAGCGACGATGGGGATGGCATTGCCGAGGCTGCCCAGCATCAGGGAATGGGCCTGCACACCATGAAATACAGGGCTAAGGCGATAGGTGCGTCCCTGTCTATTACCCCCGGTGGACGTGGGGGGACTGTTGTGTCGCTCTCCGGTGAAGCGCAAGGGCAATATGGGAACCGTCAGATCCCTCCAATCAGGCAGGGGAATCCCGTAGATATCGACTGAGCAGCATCGGTATGTCTGTGTATCAATTCATAAAGGATAGCGATGGCAAAGATACTCATCGTAGATGATCATCCGGTCTTCCGAATGGGAATGGAAGAACTGCTGAACCAGGAGGAAGATTTTACGGTCTGCGGAGTGGCCGAGGACATCCGGTCAGCGAGGAGGGAGTTGGCAGAGAAAAAACCCGAACTGGCGATCATCGATATCTCGCTGGCGCAGGAAAACGGTCTGGACCTGGTGAAGGAGATTGCCAGTGGGCCGAACAGCGTGCTGGTTCTGGTTTTGTCTATGCACGATGAATCAGTCTGGGCGGAGCGGGCCATCCGGGCAGGCGCCAGGGGCTATGTGATGAAGAAAGAGGCGTCGGAATCGATCATCCAGGCCATTCGCAACATCTTGCGGGGGAAAATTCATGTCAGCTCGAACATGATGTCCTACCTGCTTGATAAGTTCCAGGTGAATCCCGATTCCCAGGGTATCCAGTCTGAGGAAGTGCTGACGGATCGCGAACTTGAGGTTTTCCGGCTCATCGGGCACGGGCTGTCAACCCGGGCCATTGCAGAACGGATGCGGCTCAGTATAAAGACCATCGGTACATATCGTGACAGGATCAAACAGAAGCTCTGTTTGAAGAGTGCGGTTGAGTTGACCCGTCGGGCTGTGCTGTGGACAGAAAAGGAGAGCTTCAGTAACAATGCGTCCACGGACGTAGGGGAAATACCTACGGAATCCTAGTGATTCACCTGACGGGAAAATAGGTTTTCTCCTGATTTTTTTCTTTTTCAGTTGCGGTATAATGCCAGAAGAAGAACAGGAAGCCGTCCCCACCCGTCTGCCAGGGGGCGGTTTCCTTTTTTTTTGCCTTGAGCCAGGTTTCGTCAGGTCACGCGATATCCGGCTGGAAAACCCTGCGAGGTAGGTATGACCCCGATCGTTACCTTTATCGGCTGGCACGACAGCGGCAAAACCACGCTGGCCAGCCAGGTTGTCCGTCATCTGAAGACGATGGGATATCGTGTTGCCGTCATCAAATCAAGCAAAGAACCTGGTATCGAATTTGATAGCCCCGGGACAGATACGACCAAGCACAGGATGGCCGGCGCCGATTCAGTCATGTTTGTCGGCCCTGACAGAATGGTTCTGCAGGCTGGCAATGAAAACCTTCCTCTGGTTGCCCTTTCGTACCGGTACTTCCCCGATGTCGATATCGTGATTGGTGAGGGCTTCAAGGATGCGCGCCGGGTACCGAAAATTGAAATCCTGCGGGACCGGGAGCGGATGCTGCGGAGCAGGGTATCTGGAGTGATAGCTGTGGCAACAGATCTTGCCGATGTCTCCGGAGACAATATTTTTTCCCTGGATGACAGTCCTAGGATAGCACAATTTATTGAAAAAAGGTTTCTTCTTCAGCAGCGCAACAAGCAGGACAGGGCAGTTCTGTTTGTCAACGGCCAGAGAATTCCTTTGAAGAATTTTGTTCAGGAGGTACTGGCGAGCACCGTTGGCGGCTTTGTCGGATCGTTAAAGTGCGCTGATCAGATCGAGGAAATTGAATTGCGGATCCGCCTGCCGAAAGCGTAAAACCGCGGAATGGATTCTCTCCCGTGTTGTCTCAGAATCGGTTCTCGAAATAGGGTTTGAGAACCTCAGGCAAGGCGATGCTGCCGTCTTCCTGCTGGTAATTTTCCAGTATCGCCAGCAAAGTCCTGCCAATAGCCAGGCCAGATCCATTGAGGGTATGAACCAGGCGGCTTTTCTTCTGGCCCTCAGGCCGGTAGCGGATTGACCCGCGGCGAGCCTGGAAATCAAGGAAGTTTGAACAGGAAGAGATTTCCCGATAGGTATTCTGACCAGGCAGCCAGACTTCAATGTCATAGGTCTTGGCAGCTGAAAAACCGAGGTCTCCGGTGCACAAGCTGACCACCCGGTAATGGAGATCCAGGAGTTGGAGCACGGATTCGGCGTCGCTGAGCAGCTTTTCCAATTCCTGCATCGATGTCTCGGGAGTGGTGAATTTTACCAATTCAACCTTGTCGAATTGGTGCTGGCGGATCAGGCCGCGGGTGTCGCGGCCATAAGAGCCGGCCTCTGAGCGGAAGCACGGGGTATAGGCGGTATAGCAGAGAGGCATGTCGCGCTCTTCAATGGTTTCCTCGCGATGGATATTGGTGACGGGGACCTCGGCAGTTGGAATCAGGTAAAGATCCCAACAGTCGATCTTGAAAAGATCTTCAGCAAATTTGGGGAGTTGCCCGGTAGCCGTGAGAGAGGCAGTGTTCGCCATGAACG
>CAYYWK010000088.1:0-8501 GCA_964475345.1 uncultured Desulfobulbus sp. | reverse complement strand
AAGGACGCGAACAAGGGGCAGGTCACGGAGGGGGATCTCAAGGCCTACATGAAACAGGCGGCAGAGGAGGGGCGGCTGCCGCGCTACGGGGTTCCGGACAACATCATTCTGCTCGATGCCCTGCCGAAGACCAGTGTCGGCAAACTCAACAAAAAGCAGATGCGCCTCGATTATTCCGCGCCGATCATCTGAAACTGCGATGCGATGGCCGCTTTCTGGCGGGATGACGGTCTGCGGACGTCATTCCGCCGGCTTGGTTGAAACGGATCTCGCCCGGGGAGGGAGATCAGCGCCATTCACCTTTGGCGAGCATATCGGTAATCCTTACCCGGTATTCGACGATATCCTGACGGAGGGAAGAAAGGCTGGCGATCTTGTCATCGACCTTGGCGATGTGCTGGTCGAGGATTTCGATCAGTTTGGGGGTGATGGTGGTGAAATTCTGGGCGTTGATGTCGAAGATCTCGGACAGCTCCTGAATTTCCTTGAGCGAGACGCCCATGTCCTTGAGCTTGAGAATGAACTTCAGGCGCAGGATGTCGTCCCGGTTGTACGTGCGGGTGCCGCCGCCCAGCCGTTTGGACTTTCCCATGATGCCGATTTCTTCATAATAGCGGATGGTACGGGTGGTGATCCCGAGCTTTTTCGCCAGCGCGCCGATCTGTACTGATTCCTGATTTTTCATTGTCTATCCTTCCGAAATGGACGTCAGGTCTGGCTGTATGGTATCATCCCCTGAATCTCCAAGGACTTACCCGCACGGGCGAGCTGACACGCACTGCATGACAGTTTGACCTTTACGTAATCTATGTAAGTACCATAGCATGTTTATTTCCTTGATGTCAAATGTTTTATTTTTCATAAAATATAATAAATACAATGGAATAAATGCAGATCGGGAAGAAAGCCAGGAAAAATCTTGACCCTTACGTAAACTTTAGATATATAGGCAGAAGAATGGTGGGATGGGCATCCTCCCTTCAGAACTTCATGGAGACATGACCGATGCATTTCGAAAACACTGAGGAACAACGGCTGGTCCGCGATATGGTGCGCAGCTTCGCCGAGAAGGAGGTGGCCCCTTCGGCTGCGGAGCGTGACGAAGAAGAACGCTTCGATCGGCCGCTGATGTTTGGCCGGCTGGCCGAACTCGGCCTGACCGGCATAGTCTTTCCCGAAGAGTACGGCGGTGCCGGAGCAGATTACCTCAGCTACGCGATCGCCGTCGAGGAACTCTCCAGGGTCTGTGCCTCGACCGGGGTGACACTGTCGGCCCATCTCTCCCTTGGCGCAAATCCCATATATCTCTTCGGGTCGGAAGAGCAGAAACAAACCTTTCTCGCACCTCTTGCCAGCGGCGAGAAAATGGGAGCCTTCGGCCTCACCGAACCGATGGCCGGATCGGATGCCGGCGGAACCAGGACGACGGCAGTCCGCGACGGCGGAGACTGGATCGTGAACGGCACCAAGATTTTCATCACCAACGCCGGTGAAGCTGATACCTATGTCATTTTCGCCCGCACTGACCGTGAGGCGGAGAAGCATCATGGCATAAGCGCCTTCATCGTTGAAAAGGGAACCCCCGGGTTCTCCTTCGGCAAGAAGGAGAAAAAAATGGGTATCCGCTCTTCACCGACCATGGAGCTCGTCTTCGAGAACTGCCGGATTCCGGCAGCCAACCTGCTCGGCCATGAGGGCGAAGGCTTCAAGGTGGCGATGAAAACCCTCGATGGCGGGCGTATCGGTATCGCCTCGCAGGCGCTGGGGATCGCCCAGGGAGCCCTTGATGCGGCTCTGACCTATGCAAAGGAACGGATGCAGTTCGGCTCGCCCATCTCCCGCTTTCAGGGAGTGCAGTTCCAGCTGGCGGACATGGCTACCCAGATCGAGGCTGCCCGGCTGCTGGTCTACCAGGCAGCCTGGCGCGCCAGTGCCGGCATGCCGTATTCGCAGCACTCGGCGATGGCAAAGCTGATGGCCAGCGAAACGGCGATGCGGGTGACCACCCAGGCGGTGCAGATCCTCGGGGGATACGGCTATACCCGGGATTTTCCCGTCGAGCGGATGATGCGTGATGCCAAAATTACCGAAATCTATGAGGGGACGAGCGAGATCCAGCGTCTGGTCATCGGTTCGGCCCTGACCCGCTGAAACTCACAGCTGCGGCCGCTGCCGGGGCGAAGATGGAGTCAACGATGGAATTTACCCGTGAGATTTACTGGAATGTCGGGCATGGGGCCGCAACCCTGGTGCCCATGTACCTGCTGGTAATCGTTGCCCTGGCGGTCCTCGTCTACGGCTTCCGCCAGCGGATCGAGGTGTACCGGCAGGGGCTGCCGCTGAACCGGATCGACAACCTCGGCGAGCGGATCGTCGTGATGCTGCAGAATGTCCTGTTGCAGAAAAAGGTCACCCGGGTCCTGTGGCCGGGTCTGCTGCACGGTCTGTTCTTCTGGGGATTCCTCCTTTTGCTGATCGGCACCACCCTGATCGTTATTCAGGCCGATTTCACCGACCTGCTCTTTGACTACCGCTTCCTGACCGGCACGTTCTACAAGCTGTTCTCCATCACCCTCGACCTCGCCGGCCTGGTCGCCATCCTGATGCTGGCGGGACTTCTGGTCCGGCGCTATGTCCTGCGCCCGGAGGGCCTGGTGACCAAAACCGATGACGCGCTCATGCACGGGCTGATGCTGACCATCCTCTGCACCGGTTTTCTCATTGAAGGGGCACGGATGGCGGTCACCGAGACGGGCACCCCGCTTGCGCCCTGGTCGCCGGTGGGCATGGCGGTTGCCGGCGTGCTGTCCGCAGCCGGCGAGGGGACACTGCTGACCGTCCACAAACTGACCTGGTGGTTTCACCTGCTGCTGGTCATGGCCTTCATCGCGCTGATCCCGTTCACCAAGTTCCGCCATATCCTGACCACCAGCGCCAATTACCTGTTCACCGATCGCGGCCCCAAGGGCAAGCTGGTCAAGCTCGACCTTGAGAACGAGGAATCCGAAACCTTTGGCGCCACCAGCCTCAAGGAGATGACCTGGAAAGACATCTTCGACGCTGACGCCTGCACCCTCTGCAAACGCTGCCAGGATCGCTGCCCGGCCTTTGCCACCGGTAAGCCGCTGTCGCCGATGAAAGTCGTCAACCAGTTGCAGGAGGCTGCATTTACCGCTCCCGACAGCCAACTGATTGAGCTGATCGGCAAGGATGTCCTCTGGTCATGCACCACCTGCCGTGCCTGCCAGGAGATCTGCCCGGCGGCCATCGAGCATGTCGGCAAGATCGTCGAGCTCAGGCGGAGCATGGTGCTGATGGAAGGCGAATTCCCCGGCGAGGAGGTAATGGCGGCGATGGAGGCCACCGAGGTCAACGGCAATCCGCTTGGCATCGGCTACGCCTCACGCGGCGACTGGGCCGAAGGGCTCGGGGTGCAGACGGTGGGCGAGGATGCCGATGTCGATATCCTGTATTTTGTCGGCTGCTATGCCTCGTTCGACAAGCGCAACATCGCCGTCGCCCGCAGCTTCATCAAGCTCTGCCAGGTGGCCGGCGTCAAGGTCGGCATCCTTGGCAAGGAGGAAAAATGCTGCGGCGAACCGATGCGCAAGATGGGCAACGAATACCTCTTCCAGACCCTGGCTGCCGAGATGGTCGAACTGATCAACGGCTGCGGGGTGAAGAAGGTCGTCACCACCTGCCCGCACTGCTACAACACGCTGGCCAAGGATTACCGCGATTTCGGTCTGGCGGTCGAAGTCGAGACCTATACGGTCTTTCTCGAGCGGCTGCTCAGCGAAGGCCGATTGAAGATACGCGCTGCGGAGCTGAACTGCACGTATCACGATTCCTGCTACCTGGGTCGCCACAATGATATTTACGAGGCGCCGCGGAACCTGCTCAGTGCCGCAGGCGGAAAGATAGTCGAGATGGACAGGAACCGCGACGAGGCGTTCTGCTGCAGTGCCGGCGGCGGCCGGATCATGGCCGAGGAGAAGATCGGCGAGCGGATCAATATCCGCCGGGTGCAGATGGCGTCGGCCACGGGTGCAAGTGTTCTGGTATCGAACTGCCCGTTCTGCCTGACGATGTTCGAGGACGGTGTCAAGGGTGCCGGGGTGGAGGAAGGGCTCAGGCCGCGTGACATCGCCGAGATCCTCGCCGAGCGGATCGAGCAGGCTTGATCGCGGAAAATGTGAGAGAGATTACGGCCCGTTCCTGCGGGGACGGGAACGTTTGACCGGGAAACGGGAGCAATCCCACGAAGAACTGGAGGAATGCAATGAAGATTCTGGTGTGTATCAAGCAGGTTCCGGACATGGAATCGAAGTTCAAGGTGGCAGCCAGCGGTACCTGGTACGATACCGCCGATCTTGCCTGGCGGATGAACGAATATGACGAGTACGCGGTCGAACAGGCCGTGCAGGTCAAGGAGCAGGTGGGAGACGCCGATCTGACTGTTCTATGCATCGGTGGGGAACAGGTCAAGGAAACGATGAAGAAGGCGCTGGCCATGGGCTGCGATCGCGGCGTCCATGTCGCCGATGACAAGTCGGCGCTAAAGGAGCCTTTTGAGATTGCCGGCATCATTGCCGAGTTCGCCAGGGACAAGGGCTTCGACCTGATCTTCACCGGCATGCAGTCCCAGGATCGGGGCAGTGCTCAGGTCGGTGTGCTGGTCGCGGAGATGCTGGGCATCCCCGGTATATCGACTATCGTCAGCTTTTCCACTGCCGGCGGCAGGATCGAGGCCAAACGCGAGCTGGAAGGCGGGGTCAAGGCAGTGGTCAGGACTACCACCCCGGCGCTGGTAACCTGCCAGCTCGGTCTCAACACGCCTCGATACCCGACCCTGCCCAATATCATGAAGGCCAAGAAGAAGGAGCTGGTCTCGGTGCCGGTGACCGATCTGCTGAAGGTCACCGCCCGCCAGGAAACGGCGAAGATGTTCTTCCCGGAGAAAAAGGGCGGCGGCATGGTGCTTGAAGGCGAAGTCGGCCAGCTGGCTGACAGGCTGATCCAGATTCTCAAGGAAAAAACCGGCGTTCTGGCCTAGGAGGGAACGATGAAGATACTGCTTGTTGCTGAATACAGGGATGGCAAGCTGCTGGGCAGCGTCAATGAATTGATCGCCTTCGCGGCCAAGATGGGTGGCGAGAGCGCGATGTTTGTGGTGGGCAGCGAGTCGGCATTGCCGGCGTACACCGGAAAACTCTATCTGGCTGATGCCGCAACCTGCGGCGAGTTCAATCCGGATGTCCACAAACAGCTGCTGCTTGATGTGGTTGCAAAGGAGCAGCCGGAGATGATCGCCTTCAGCCACTCGTCTTACGGCTGGGATCTGGCGCCTCGGGTTGCCTGGGCTCTGAAGGCGGCCCAGGTTTCGGAAGTGGTGGACGTCGAGGGTGGCGGTTTGGTGGTGCCGGTGTGCAATGCCAAACTTCGCCGTACGGTTACGCCGAAGACCACGCAGACGGTGGTGACGCTGCAGGCCGGGGCCTTTGGCCTGTCTGAAGTTCCTGCCGGCAACCCGATGGTTGAGAAGATGAGCGCCGCAGCGGGTGGAAAACTCGAATTTGGCGGGTATGAAGCCGCCGAACAGGGAGGAGTCGATCTCAGCAAGGCCGAGGTCATTGTCAGTGCCGGCCGCGGCATTGGCAAGCCGGAGAACGTGGCGATGATCGCCGCTCTGGCCAAGGCCCTGAAAGGGGAATACGGAGCCAGTCGACCGGTGGTGGATTCGGGATGGGTCGAACATAAGCGCCAGGTCGGGACCACCGGCCAGTCAGTCGCCCCCAAGCTCTATCTGGCCTGCGGCATTTCCGGTGCCATCCAGCACCTGGCGGGGATGAAGAAATCGGAATTCATCGTGGCTATCAATACTGACAAGGACGCCCCGATAGGGGATGTCGCCGATGTGCTGGTGGTAGCCGATCTCAAGCAGTTCGTACCGATGCTGACTGAAAAGATTCAGGCGCTGTAAGGGAGGCCGGAATGCTCGAGGATATCTTTTCAGGCTTGCCGGCATCCTTCGTGGCGGGGACTGTCACCGCCCCGGTGTCCTTTTATTTCACCCTCGGCGATGTCAAGAAAACGGTGCACATAAGCCCTGACACCTGCCGGGTCGAATCCGGCAGGACGGTTGACAGAGCTGACTGTGTCTGCAAGACCAGCCCGGAGTTCTTTCTGCGGATCTGGCAGGAGGGGTATCTACCGGGAATGAAGGATTTCCTGTCGGGGACGATCAAATCGAATGACCCGGGATTGCTGCAGGTGTTTCTGCGGTGCTTCGGGAAAAACGCCTGAGGATCGGGCGGCAGTCTGGCTGCCGCCTGCGGTGAAAAGCGTGGAGGCTTGAACCGGAAGAGGAAAGAGGGTGAACTACCTGACTGAAATCAAAGTTCGCGGCTATCACGCCGATTTTTACGGGCATGTCAACAATGCCCGCTACCTGGAATTTTTCGAGGAAGACCGCTGGGCCCATCTCGAATCGACCATCGATCTGCAGAAATGGGCTGCCAGGGGCCTGATTTTCCTGGTCGTCAATATCAACGTCAACTACCGCAAGGCCGTTGGCGTCGGCGAGACCGTCTGCGTTTCGACCGAAATCGAGAAAATCGGCAGCAAGAGTGCGGTTCTGCTGCAGAAGATCGTGCTCAAAGGGACCACCACGGTGGCCGCCGATGCGCGGATAACCTTCGTCATCGCCGATCATACCGGCCGGGCGGTGATCCTTGAGGGGGAAATCCTGGAACAGATACAAAAAATAGGTGGCGACGAGTCGAACTGACCGTGAAGGGGTGACCGCCGTTTGATTGTCTATGCCGCTGTATTTCTGTTGACATTGATCCGGAGGCCATATTACATAAACGTAAAGGTAAATTCACCGGGCTACAGCATTGTCGGATACTGATCGATATTGTTACCGAAGGATGGTAGTTTCGAATATGGAGGTGTGCAGCAGAACGACAGGGGTGCTTGCCTGCATCGAGGCGGGCGCAAAACGAACACGTTCAAGGGGAGAGAAACATGAAGAAAACGATTTCGACATTGGCACTGGTGTCCTTGTTTACCGCAACTTCCGCATTGGCATCCGGCTACCGGATTCCGGAGCAGTCCGTCGATTCCACCGCCAAGGCCGGGGCAAATGTGGCTTCGGCCCTCCGCGCGGATGCCGCGTATTTCAACCCGGCCAATATGTCTTGGCTCAGTGAAGGATGGCAGGCTCAGGTCAATGCCAGCTGGATTCATCTGACGTCCATAAGCTATGAGGATTATCGTTCTCCATTTTTTGACGGCGAATCCGAGGAAGAGAACTTTCTTGTTCCCACCGGCTTTGTTGTCTCGCCGTACTACGGCGATTTCCGGTTCGGCATGGCGATAGCCGCTCCCTACGGGCTTGCCAAGAACTGGCGTGACGCGTATCCTCGCGCCACCGCCCAGAAATTCGCGCTCGAGGTCATTGAGTTCAATCCGACAGCTTCCTACAAATTCAACGACATGGTTTCGGTGGCTCTAGGTCCGCGGATGCTTTACAACAACGCCGAGGTTCAGACGGATGCCCGCTATGTCGGCCTGCCGGCGGCAATCGACATGGAAGGCGATACCCTCGAGTGGGGTTGGAACGCGGCCCTGTCGGTCAAGCCCAATGAAGACCTTAACTTCTCCGTTACCTATCGTTCCAACGTCGACCTCGACTTCGAGGGCGATGTGGATATCTTTGCCGGACGGGCCCTGCCGACCATCGACGGGGAAGTGTCGATCCCCGCCCCGGCCGTTCTGACTCTTGCTGCGGCATTCGACGTGACCGATGCCCTGAATGTGGAATTGTCCTGGGATAGAACCTTCTGGTCCGAGTACGAGTATCTTGACTTCGATTTCACCCCGGCCGTCGGCATCCCGGCATTCGAAGCTCCCCGGCCGAAAAACTGGGATGACAGCAGTGCATACCGTATCGGCCTGAGCTACAAGCTCAACGAGGTCTGGACGCTGCTGGGCGGTTTCGCCTACGATGAATCTCCGGTGCCGGATGAGACCCTGGGTTTCGAGTTGCCCGATTCAGACGCGTACCTGTTCTCGGCAGGTACCCAGTACAAGGTCAACGAGCAGATGGAACTCGGTATTGGCGTCCTCTACGATCTTAAGGAAGAGCGCGAGGTAACGGTCAACCCGCAGGGTACGGCCTATGGTGAATTCACCGATTCTGCAGCCTGGCTGGTAACTGTCGGTCTGAACTACACGTTCTGATACCTGACAAGGCACGTATGGGAAAGCCCTTGCCGCCCGGTGCAGCAAGGGCTTTTTTTTTGTGGGAGGCGGTGAGTCTTACAGTCCGCGCATATACTCCGGCCGGAGGTTGACACGGCCCGCAAGGGCGGCATCGATGAGCTGCAGGGTCTGTAGCTTCTCGTGGGGCAGCCGTGCCTTGATAGGCAGGTAGTTTGAGGCATGGTTGGCATGGAAATAGCCGTTGCTGAGATCGGTTGCCGCCAGCATCTGCC
>CAYYWK010000087.1:0-8565 GCA_964475345.1 uncultured Desulfobulbus sp. | reverse complement strand
CCCCTTCATCGCCCGCGACAAGATCGTCCAGCTGCAGCCCGATGTCCTGACGCTTGATGTCGAAATGCCGAAGATGGACGGCGTCGAGTTTCTCAGGCGGCTGATGCCCCAGTACCCGCTGCCGGTGATCATGGTCAGTTCGCTGACCGTCAGGGGCAAGCAGATCACCCTCGACGCGCTGAACGCCGGGGCCATCGATTTCGTCAGCAAGCCGACCTCGAACATGATGCAGGGCCTGTCGGCGATGATGGGCGAGTTGATCGCCAAGGTCGAGATGGCCTCGCGGGCCAACGTCTCCCACTGGAAGGCCGCGAACCGGGCGACGGTTGCGGAGCGGCTGCGCCAGACCGAGAACACCGCGCTGGCCGAGACCACCGACAAGATCGTCGCCATCGGCGCCTCCACCGGCGGCGTCGAGGCGATCAACCGGGTGGTCAGGGGATTCCCGGCGACGATGCCGGGAGTGGTCATCGTCCAGCACATGCCGGCCGGCTTCACCGCCATGTTCAGCGAGCGGCTCAACCAGATGGGGGCGATGAAGGCCAAGGAGGCCGCCCACGGCGACCGGGTCCGCAACGGTACGATCCTGGTTGCCCCGGGAGACAAGCACCTGCGGGTGGTCCGCTCCGGCGGGGTGTACACGGTCCT
Organism: uncultured Desulfobulbus sp.; assembly: GCA_964475345.1. Classification (GTDB taxonomy): domain Bacteria; phylum Desulfobacterota; class Desulfobulbia; order Desulfobulbales; family Desulfocapsaceae; genus Desulfoprunum. The sequence goes on along the minus strand of CAYYWK010000087.1, from coordinate 7,917 downwards.
GCTCGAGGGAGGGGAGAAGGTCAGCGGCCACCGCCCCTCGGTAGACGTGATGATGCATTCGGTGGCCCAGTGTGCCGGCCGCAATGCCGCCGGGGCTCTGCTGACCGGCATGGGCGCCGACGGCGCCGACGGCCTGGCTGCCATGCGCCAGGCAGGGGCCAGGACGCTGGCCCAGGACGAGCAGAGCTCGGTGGTCTTCGGCATGCCGAAGGTGGCCTGGGAACGGGGCGGTGCCGAGCGGCTGGTGCCCATCGAGAACATCGCTGCAACCCTGATCTCCTATATTTCCGGAGGCAAGTGATGGCTGAGATCGTCATCGGCGTCGGCGGCCTCGGCGCCAGCAACAACCGCGGAACCACCATCAAGACTTACGCCCTCGGCTCCTGCGTCGCCATCGTCCTTCTCGACCCGCAGACCAGGACGGTCGGGATGGTCCATGTCGCCCTGCCGGACTCCGCGATCAGGCCGGAAAAAGTCGCCTCGCTGCCCGGCTATTTCGCCGACACCGGCATCCCGGCCCTGCTCCAGGAAATGCGCAAATGCGGCACCCGCGGACCGCAGGGGCTGATCGTCAAACTCGCCGGCGGCGCCCAGATCATGGATCAGAACAACACCTTCAATATCGGCAAACGCAATGCCCTGGCGGCCAAGAAAATCCTCTGGGGCTACGGTCTGGCTCCGGTGGCCGAGGATCTCGGCGCTAATTTCAGCCGGACCGTCACCCTCCCCACCGACACCGGCGTCATGACCCTGTCCACCCCGGGTCGACCGGAATGGCATCTCTGATGCCGGCCAAAGCGGGAGCAACCATGACAGCACACACCAGCCGCGACAGGATCCTCGCGGCGATCGGCCGGGCCCCGATGCTCTCCACCGGCGCCATCCGCATCATCGAACTGGCGGCGCGGGCCGATCACAGCCTCGACGAGATCATCGACCAGGTCAGAAACGACGCGCCGCTGACCGCGAAACTGCTCAGAATCGTCAAATCCCCGGTGTACGGCCTGCTAGAACAGGCCACCTCGGTGGAACGGGCGGTCTCCTACCTCGGCGAAAACACCGTCGTCAGCATCATCCTCGAGGATACCCTCGGCCCGTACCTCAGTCAGCCGCTGGACGGCTACCAGAGCGCCGGCGGCGATCTCTGGCGGCACGACCTGCGCTGCGCCATCGCCGCCAAGGAAATCGCCCTGCTCAACCGCAGCCGGTGCCAGCCCGATACGGCCTTCACCGCCGGCCTGCTGCACGACATCGGCAAATCGGTGCTCTCCGGTTTCCTCAAGGACGAGTACCTGCGCATCCTCAACGAGCTGATGGCCAGGGCGCTGCCCGATTACACCGCCGGCGAACGCGAGCACCTCGGCATCGACCACGCCGAGGTAGGCGCTATCCTGGCGGAAAACTGGAAACTGCCGGAGATCTTCCGGGCGGTCATCCGCCACCACCACGAGCCGGCCCAGGCTCCGGACGAGTTCAGGACGATCGTCTACACCGTCCATCTCGGCGATATCCTGGCAATGATGGCCGGTTACGGCACCGGTACCGACAACCTGTTCTACCGTCTCGACCAGCACTACGTCGACTGGCTCAATTTCGGCCCCGAGCATATCGGCCCGGTCATGCTGAGCGTCGAGGAGGTGTTTACCGAAACCGTGCAGGCCATGCAGGTCGCCCAACCCGGCGGCCATCATTCTGCAAGCTGAGAGGAGCAAATGAAGAGAATACTGGTGGCGGACGACTCGAGTACCGCCAGAATGTTTGTCATCCGCTGCCTGCAGATCGTCGGCTGCCAGGACGCCGAGTTCGTCCAGGCCACCAACGGCAGGGAGGCTTACGAGGCGCTGAAGGAGATGGCGGCCGACCTGATCGTCACCGACCTCAACATGCCGGAGATGGACGGGGCGACGCTGTTGAAGAAGGTCAAGGCCAGCCCGCGTTTCAACGACATCCCGGTGATCGTCATCACCAGCGCCCACAACCCGGCCAAGAGCGAGGAACTGCAGAAACTTGGGGCGATGGCGGTGCTGGAGAAGCCGGTGTCGCCGCCGGCCCTGTTGGCGGTGATCAACACATTCATCCAACCAGCGGAGAAAAGCAATGACGGAGCTGCCTGGTAACTCAGCCGCGGCACTTACCGCGGCGGTGATCGAGACCTTCGAGAATCTCGCCTTCATGGAACCGGAAGAGGTCCAGGACGGAATGCCCGTTTTCGGCGATTCGGCCATTTGCTACCGGCTGGCCATCGAGTCGCCCTTTGCCGGGTGGATGTGCCTTGCGATGGAACCGGGGCTTGCCGCCATCATCGCCGGCACGGTCTGGAGCGGCGACCAGGCGGAAGTCGGTGAGCAGCTGTGCCGCGACACCGTCGCTGAGATCCTCAACACCGTCGCCGGCCGGTTCATGAAGGAATATATCCCCGGTGACCAGACCTTCGCGCTGGGCCTTCCGGAAATCCAGCCGTCAATCATCGTCAACACAGCTGAGTGGCAGACCTTTGCCTTCGTCCTCGAAGGCGAGATGTTCGCGGTCCTGCTGCAGATCGGGGCTTGACCTCCCACGGCTGATCACAAGTAGAAGGCGGACGCTCAACTGCCGCAGTCCACCCTGGTCACGGCAATGCTCTGGGCGATGCCGCCGCCCATCGCGATGCGGCCGCTGCGGCTGTCGATGACCGTGCCGCCGTTGCCCTGGCAGTTGACGACGGTGACGATCTCGTCGACCTTCACCCCCATGCTGAGCAGCCGCTCCACCCGCCGGCAGCCGCCCCTGATCAGCACTATCCGCACCCGCTCGCCTTCAGCGGCCAGCGAGAGGGGAAAAGTCTGGGTTGATCGTTCCACTGCACCGTCTTTTTTACAGCACTCCCGGCATTGCACATCTATCAGCATGATCGTTCATCCGGCAACGTCCTGTTACCGCTCCTCTTCTCTGGTGATCCACGATCATCCTGGATGATCGTGGACGGGAAGGCGCTTCCGTTACTGCCCTTCCGGGCTGTCTGACCTTCATCCCGACAACACCTTCCCGAATGCGCTGCCGTTCAATTCCGGTGACAGACCCGAGATTGACACACAGCCTACAGCCCGGACGCCACCTCTCTGGCCCAGTCGATGATCGACGAGCGGGCATCCTGCGGGTCACCGTCGATCCGCAACGGTTCGTTGACGACAATCGCACCCAGTTCCTCGGCCTTCTCCTCCAGCAGGTCAACCGCGCCGCAGAAGTGTTCGTAGCTCGAGTCGCCGCATCCGAAGAGGGCGACCTTCTTCCCCTGCAGCTGCGCCCCATCCATCTCCTCATAGAACGGCGCAAAGTCCTCCTGGAACTCGATCGCGTCATCGCCCCAGGTCGATGCGCCGAGCAGGGTCAGATCGTAGCCGTTGCCCAGTTCGCTCACCCTGGCCCGGGTGACGTTGATGACCTTCACCTCGATTCCCTGTTCCGCCAGCACATCGCCGACCAGCTGCGCCACCGGTTCGGTGCTGCCGGTGGTCGATCCATAGACAATCAGTGCCCCCGCCATTGCGTCCTCCATGTTTCAAAAGTGTGGGTTCTGGTTGCCGTCCGCGACAAGCCGCCTTGCCTTTCCCCCCCTTCTCCATTATGCTTGACCTGTCTGCTGCGGCATACTGGATGTCCGTTCGGCCGAACTTCCCGGAGACACTGGATTGCGATACGCACTGAACCACATCTTCAAGAGATTACGTACAGCAGCCGCAGACCTGTTGCCGATCGTCTTCGTCATCGCCTTCTTCCAGGTCGTCATCATCCGCCAGCCGCTGCCCAACCTCGGCGAGATCCTGGCCGGCACGGTGGTCGTCATCGTCGGCCTCAGCATGTTCATCGAGGGCCTGGAAATGGCCTTGTTTCCCCTGGGCGAGAACATGGCCCAGGCGCTGACCCGCAAGGGCAGCCTGTTCTGGCTGCTGGTCTTCTCCTTCGCCCTCGGTTTCAGCACCACCGTCGCCGAACCGGCGCTGATCGCCATCGCCGGCGAGGCCGCCGATATCGCCGCCGGTGGCGGCCTGATCGAGGATACCAGGAAGGCCACCCAATCCTATGCCCTGGGCCTGCGCCTGACCGTCGCCTTCTCGGTTGGCTTTTCGATCGTCCTCGGCGTCATGCGCATTCTCCGCAACTGGTCCCTCCCGGCCCTGATCATCGGCGGCTATCTCCTGGTCATGGCCATGACCACGTTGGCCCCGGAGGAGATCATCGGCATCGCTTACGACGCCGGCGGAGTCACCACCTCGACCATCACCGTGCCGCTGGTCACCGCCCTCGGGGTCGGCCTGGCCACCATCATCCGCGGCCGCAACCCGCTGACGGACGGTTTCGGGCTGATCGCCTTCGCCTCGCTGCTGCCGATGATCTTCGTCATGGGCTACGGCATCATCATTTTCTGACGGCACGCGCATGGACTATCTCCTCGACCTCCTGAAGACCCTGCTGGCCACCTGCTGGGACGTCCTGCCGATCATCCTGCTGTTCGGGTTCTTCCAGCTGGTGGTCCTGCGCCAGCCCATCCCCAACCTGCGCCGCATCATGGTGGGCACCATCTATGTCATCATCGGCCTGACCCTGTTCCTGGTCGGCCTGGAAAAGGCCCTGTTCCCGCTCGGCAAGGTGATGGCCAGCCAGCTCACCGATCCCGCCTTCATCAAGGCCACAGGAACAGCTACGGTCTCCTGGCAGGATTACGGCTGGGTTTACCTGTTCGCGGCGATGACCGGATTTGCCACCACCATCGCCGAGCCGTCGCTGATCGCCGTCGCCTACAAGGCCCGGACCGTCTCCGGCGGCAGTATCAACGAGTGGGGACTGCGGATCACCGTTGCCTTCGGCGTGGCCTTCGGCATCAGCCTCGGCGCCTTCCGGATCGTCACCGGCACGCCACTCTACCTGTATATCCTGGTCGGCTACATGATCGTCATCATCCAGACATTTTTCGCCCCGCGGACCATCATGGCGATCGCCTACGACTCCGGCGGGGTGACCACCTCCACCGTCACCGTCCCGATCGTCGCCGCCTTAGGCCTCGGCCTGGCCACCGCGGTTCCCGGACGCAACCCGGCCATCGACGGTTTCGGCCTGATCGCCTTTGCCAGCCTGTTCCCGATCATCGCCGTCCTTGGATACGGACAATATGCAGCCTGGACCTCTTCCCGGGCACTGAAAAGAAGCAAGGAGAAACACAATGAAATTCAAGGTTATTCTCGCATCGGTTAAGACCAACATCACCGACACCGTCGTCGATGCCGCCAAGGCAGCCGGCGCCACCGGGGCAACAGTCATCCCGGCGCGCGGCACCGGAATCCGCGAGGCCAAGACCTTCTTCGGTCTCTCGCTTGAGGCGCCCACCGACATCATCATGTTCCTGCTGGAGGAACATGTCGTCCAGCAGGTGCTGAAGGCCATCGCCGCTGCCGGCCGGTTCCAGGACCCCGGCACCGGCATCGCCTTCGTCCTGCCGGTGGAGAACGTGATAGGTCTCGAAAGCCAGATCGCCCGCTTCAAGGAAGAAGTGCGCGAACAGTATTTCTAGAATATCCAGCAAGATAACGGCACGACGGTATACACTACAGAGGACTACACCATGAACAGCGGACAGCAGCAGATCATTCGCGGAAGGGACGTGATGAGCAAACGTATCATCTCCATCGACGGCATGGCCACAGCCCGCGAGGCTGCGGCCATGATGAAGGCGGAGAATGTCCAGTCCCTGCTGGTCAATAAACGGCACGCCGACGACGCCTGGGGACTGGTGACGATCCAGGACATTGTCAGCGGCGTGCTGATTCCCAACAAGCGCGCCGAAGACGTCAATGTTTACGAGATTATGACCAAGCCGATCTTTTCGGTGCAGGCCGACATGGATATCCGCTATATCGCCCGCCTTCTGTACCGGGTCAACCTGCGCCGGGCGCCGGTCGAGGAGAACGGCCAGGTCATCGGCATGATCACCCTTTCCTCGCTGGTGCTGGAAAACGATCTTTTCCTCCGGTAGCAGCCCGGGGATAACAGATCCCTGCCGGCGCCGCCGAGGAAAAGGCAGGCTCGGCGCAAGAAAACGGCCTGGTTTTTTGACTTCCTTACAAACAGCGGCTACCATAGCAAGTGTATGGACGGGTTCCGCTGAAGGAGGGACCTCTGCTGAAAAGGCTGCCCGGCCCCCCTGAACGGCGCTGTCCCCGGGATGGCGGCTGCGGCGCGGCTACTGCCCAGGAAGGACAATGGCCCGAATTCTCGTTGTCGATGACGATCATGACATCTGCCGGATGCTTGACACCCGGCTCAGGCGCTCCGGCCATACCCCCATCATCGCCCATACCCTCGCACAGGCTATCGAAATTGCCGGGCAGCTTGAATGCGACATCGTCTTGCTCGATGTGCAGATGCCCGACGGCAACGGCCTGGAATTCATTCCTCGCTTCAAGGGTCTTCCCTCGTCACCGGAGGTGATCATTTTCACCGGTCGCGGCGACCATGACGGTGCAGACACGGCGATCATGAGCGGTGCCTGGGATTATATCGAGAAGGTCAACGTCATCAAGGAACTGCCCCTGCCGCTGACCCGGGCCCTCGAATTCCGCGAGGAAAAACGCAAGAGCCGGGCAACCCCGATCCACCTCAAGCGTGACAAGATTATCGGCAACAGCGCCAGGATGAACGCCTGCTTCGATATCCTTGCCAACGCGGCCGGCAGCGACGCCAACGTGCTGATCACCGGCGAAACCGGAACAGGCAAGGAACTTTTTGCCCGGGCGCTCCACGAAAACAGCAGCAGGGCAGCGCAGAACATCATCACCGTCGATTGTGCGGCCCTGCCGGAATCTCTGATCGAGAGCGCCCTCTTCGGCCACGCCCGCGGCGCCTGCACCGGGGCGGACAGGGCCAGGGACGGCCTGATCAGGCATGCCGACGGCGGCACCCTCTTTCTCGATGAAATCGGCGAACTGCCGCTGTCGATGCAGAAGGCCTTTCTCCGCGTCCTGCAGGAACATCGCTATCGTCCCGTGGGCGCTCTCGAAGAGCAGACGAGCAATTTCCGGGTGGTGGCCGCCACCAACCGCGATCTCGAGGAGTGCGTCCGACAGGGGACCTTCCGCAGCGACCTCTATTTCCGTCTCAAGGCCTTCACCATCCACCTGCCGCCGCTGCGGGAACGCAAGGAAGACATGCTCGAACTGACGGTGCACTGCATCAAGCGGCTGTGCACCCGGATGAACGTCGAGCTGAAAGGGGTCTCGCCGGATTTCATCGAAGCCCTGACCAGCTACGACTGGCCGGGCAACGTCCGCGAACTGTTCCAGACCATGGAACAGGTGTTCGCGAGCGGCAACCATACCCGCATCCTCTTCCCGCAGCATCTGCCGGAGCGGATCAGGATCAGCCATACCAGGGAATATCTGCGATCATCCAACGGCAACTTCCAGCGGGACACCTGCCGGGAGCGGGAAACCGACTTCATGCAGTGGCGGCTGGCCAAGGACAAGTTCGAGGAAAACTACATCAGCCGCCTGATGCTCACGGTCCACGGAGACACCAGAAAAGCCTGTGAAATTTCGGGGATATCGAAGGCGCGCCTGTACCAGTTGCTGAGCAAGTACAACCAGATCCCCTCCCGCGCCGTGAAAACCCTGTCCAATTGAAGACCCCCGCTTTCGCAGACAGAAAATCGGGCAGCAGTTCTGCCTTTCCCGGGTTCCCCTTCCGCTTCGCCATCACCGGTGATTCACGCCTCCCCTGCCGGCGTTCCCGTCTCTTCCAACCTTCTCACCCCCATGGATGACCCGAGAGCCGAGACGCCCGTCGAGGTCTTCGCCACCGCTGACCGGGAAATGGCCGGGCATTGTTCGCTGGTGCTGTCCGCAGCCGATATCGACCATGCGCTCATCCACCACGATCCGGCATCAC
>CAYYWK010000086.1:0-8589 GCA_964475345.1 uncultured Desulfobulbus sp. | reverse complement strand
ACAGGCCAAGAAATCGCGTGCCGCTTTTCTTCAGAGCGACACATTCGCCGATGATCTTGACGATATCGGCCTGTTCTTTTACCGGGGCAACTATATCTTCTCTGGATTCCTGGTATTTCATCTTCTGTTCGAAAAGGATGATGCTTCCGCCCAACCAAAATACTATACTGCAGTCCAGTCAGGCGGCCTGGGAAGCGCAGCGTTTTCTTCCCGTACCCCGCCAGATCCGACCCGATTCGGTATTAAACCATGGATGACATTACAAAGATACTCTCCTATGAAGTCAAAAAGGAAATTGCTGAAAGGTATTTCGGTTTCCGGAAGCGTATTGAAGACGACAAAGGCCTCTACGAACAGCGGCTCACCGCTTCCACACTGGAACTGGAAAGCAGTATCGGCTTTGACCTGATCCGCATATATATCCTCCTCCAGGACAAAGACATCATCGAGCGGTTCATTCGCCTGGTTGGCCTGCCCACAGACTTTTTCTACGATCCTTACTTCATTCAGTCCTCGTCGATCCGGCGTCGGCTGTTCTGTGGCAGGAAACTCAAGGGCTGGACCAGAAGATCCCGTTTCAGGAATATGTTTATTGATGTCTACAACTCCCTTGTCAACCACGTTGAAGAGTATCGCCGAACCCTATCGGAACTGACGGAGGAACAGGAAACGATCAGGGAACAGATCAACATTTTTTACAGGAAAAACGATATCGACACCATTATGAGCTTCATCCGCCGACTTGACAACCCAAGCCCGGGACATGGCGAGTTTCTGGAATCAGGAGCGGTTGATGCCGGCCAACACGGCCTGGATGAATCCATGCGACTCCATCCTCCATTGCCCGCATGTGAGCAACTGCCGACAATCATGCGTCTGCCGGCGTTTTCAGACATCCGCTCCGATCTGATCCGGCTGGTCGACCAGGCTTACAGGATTTCCCGAAAATGGCGGCTGCGGGATGAGGTTCGGCCTCTCCACTGAAGGCGCCAGATCATCCTTCCCAAATCCCCCGTACAGCGCAATTTCCCCAGGAAATGGAGAAGAGAGAATCGATTTGCATTCTGTTTACAAAACAATATATATTTGAATCAACAGGCCATTCCCAACAGCATCTCCCCACTGCCAGAAATCCTAACCATTGCGCGACTGCCGCCAGCCATGAAAATACTGCTGATAGGAGCCACCACCTCTTCTGTCGACGAAATTGAAAGGCTTCTTGGCAATACGCACGTATCGGCACAGCGAGTGGATTTCCCCAAAGCCACTCTTCCTCCCGATATCATTGAGTTCGCCTCAATCGTCATAACCGAGGACAACCCGGGTCTGATGAAACTGCTGGACGATGGAGCCATCCCTGAATACCTGCCCGTTCTGATCATCGGTCAGGAATCCACCTCGTTCGATGAACTACTCAGGCTGCGGAACAGGCGCACCATTGACTATATCAGACACCCGATCACACCTGGCTATTTTCTTTTCAAGCTGCAAATGCTCGAACATCTCCGCAACCTCGGAGCAGAACATCATCGAAACCTTGAAACCCACAGTCACTTCCTTGACCGGCTGGTATTAAGGGATGGGCTGACAGGCCTGTATAACAGGAGGCACTTGTCGAAAATTCTCGACGACGAACTCGCCAAAGCGCGGGAAACCGGTGCAGATCTGTCTCTGTTGATCCTTGATATAGATTATTTCAGAGAACTCAACAAAAGCCATGGCCACAGTTTCGGTGACACTGTCCTCAACGAGATGTCTGCACGGCTGACCAGATCAACCAGAGACGAAGACACCTGTTTTCGCTTTTCAGGTGAAGACTTCGTCGTCCTGATGCCTGGAGCCGGCATACAGCAGGCGCAGGCAACGGCTGAAAAACTCCGTCTCGCCTGCGCTTCCAAGACGTTTGACGTCGGCACAATAAAAAAACATATCACCATCTCGATAGGAATTGCCTCAAACAACCGGCATCACCCCGATTCTCCCGACGAATTTCTGACGATGGCAGAAACTGCGATGTTCATGGCCAAGGCCGAGGGGAGAAATCGTGTCTGTCTCTTCACTCCTTTGGAGGCAAACCGTTTCTCCGCCGAAAAAAACCTGGCATCCCTGAAGGTTACAATTTCAAGAATCCTCGACAAGACAAGGAATTCCGCCATTGCATCCCTTCAGCTTCTTGCCAAGGATATGGCTGGCACTGAGCATCAGAATCACATTCAAAACGTTTCCTATTACGTCTCTCTACTCGGAGAAAAACTCGGACTTCCGGCAACATTGATACGTACCTTTCAGAACGCCATTGTCCTGAATACCAGCATCCGGTTTTTGCTGCACAACGACATCATCAGCAAACAGGATCGTTTTTCCAAGGAAGAACGAAGGAAAATGAATGACTTTCCCTACAAACTTGCTGAGATAACCGATGTCTTCGATTATTTTGCCAATGAACGATCCATTCTGCTCTATCATGGTGAGCATTTCGATGGCAGTGGTTTTCCAGAAGGCCTGCGAGGTGACGAAATTCCACTCGGCGCAAGGATCTTCACCATCGTCGATGCCCTCGCCGCCATGAGCAGTGATAGACCATTCCGCTCCAAGCTCGACCCCAAGGCCATCATCGAAGAACTCTACAACGAAGCCGGAGGTCAGTTTGATCCATTCCTTGTCCTGAAGACACTCGATATCATACTTGAGAACAATCTCTTCGATATCGATCAGGATTTTATCGAAGAAATCCGAGCAGATTTAATCAGTAAAAACCCTGAAATCGAATCATGACCAATTTCCACTCAGAAGCCCTTCTCAGACTTGTCGATTCGTTTCCGGCATTGCCCGCAACCGTCAACAAGGTCATTGCGGTCACCAGCAACCCGGACAGTTCCGCCCATGACCTGATGATGGCAGTCCTCCCTGACCAATCGATGTGTGCAACCATTTTAAAAATTGCCAATTCAGCTTTTTTTGGAATCCCCAACTCGGTGAGCACGATAGAGAAGGCTGTCGTTGTTCTCGGTTTTGACGAGATTCGTGACATCGTCATCAGCAAAGCGGTGTTCGTATCGTTCCAAAGGATCAATAAATACAACCGCAACAACTTAAAACTCTTCTGGGAACACTCCTTCACCTGCGGTCTTGCCGCCAAGATTATCGCCAATCATCTCGGCCAACCCCAAAGCGAGCTGTTCGTCGCCGGCCTCATTCATGATATCGGCAAAATGGCCATGCTCTCGGCCACTCCCGAAGAGTATATTCCCTTTCTCCAGCCCCCAACTCCTGATTTTTTTGGCAATACCACCCGCGAAAACGAAGTATTCTCCATAACTCACGATCAGGTCGGCATGCGGCTGCTGAAACGTTGGCTTTTCCCTGAATCACTCGTCAATGCTGTCGGTTATCACCATCAACCGCATAGTGCACCAAGTCACAGGATCTTTCCGCTCATTGTCCAGTTGGCAGATGTGTTGTCCCTTATCCACGGCCATCCTGCCGAACTGACCGATGAAGAAGTCCGCGGGGTGCTGGCCAATCTCCTTTCGGGTATTCTTCCTCTCTGGAGTGAACACGGCATCATCGTCAACGTGGATGCTGCCTGCCTGTGGTATCAAAAACTTATCGAGAGCCGCCACAAGGATGGCGCGGTGATCGATATTCTCACTTCTTCATGAAGATTACCAGTATCGCCCGAACTATCAGAAATACCAAACGGCTGGCAGAGATTTTCAAGGTCCTGTCAGCGAACGGTTTCCGTCAGGTGCTTGTCGATTCTGGCATCTATCGCCTTCTCGACCGCGAGGAGGACAATCCTGAAAATCGCTCCGCAAGCAATATCCCGAGACCAGTCCGATTCCGCAAGGTTCTGGAAGAACTTGGCCCGACGTTCATCAAGTGTGGCCAGATTCTCTCGACCCGACCCGACCTTATCCCCGCTGAATGGGCAGAAGAACTGAAAAAACTGCAGGATCGCTGCACCCCGGTACCTTTCAGCGAAATCTACGATGTATTGAGTCTGGATTTTCCTGGCCGGCTCGACATGCTGTTTACATCGATCGAAGAGACTCCGCTGGCCGCGGCTTCAATGGCACAAGTGCATCGGGCTACTCTCCGGAGCGGCGAGCAGGTGGTCATCAAGGTGCTGCGGCCGGGCAGCCGGCAACTGGTGGAAGAGGATATGGCCCTGCTTGAGACCCTTTCACAGGTCGTCGAACAGTATTTTTCAAACCTCGGATACAGCCCGGTTGCAGTAGTCAAGGAGTTCTCCAGAGAATTGGCCAAGGAGATCAATCTGATCTACGAAGGGCATTCAACCGACAGGCTCAGGCGCTACTTCGAAAACGACCCAAATATCCATTTCCCGAAAGTATATTGGACCGCCACAACCCGCAATATCCTGACCCTCGAAGAAATTCAGGGGCGGCTGCTGTCGACCATCTCACCGGACGGCCTTACTCCGCAGGAACGACGTGCAATTGTCGCCAAGGGTACAGACGCGGTATTCAAGCAATGCCTGCGTTTCGGTTTTTTCCACGCCGACCCGCATCCCGGAAACATATTCCTGCTGACGGACGGTTCCATATGCTTCATCGATTGCGGCATGACCGGCCAATTAGACCGCAAGACCACCGAACAACTCATCGACCTTGTGGCGGGGGTTATTCAAGGCGATATCGAGAAACTCTGCCGGGTGGTTATAGAACTGACTGACACAGACCCGGCCAAGACCGACCGGCGGGACTTCCGGGCCGATCTCCAGCACCTGATCAGCCATTTTCAAAACGCCGATCTGCAGCATATCGATATCAGCACGCTGCTGACCGAGTTTTTTGCCATGTTGCAGAGCTATCATCTGCAGTGTCCCAGCGATCTGCTGCTGCTCACCAAGGCGCTGACGACCATCGAAGGGGTTGCTGCCCACTTCGATCCCACCTTCGATGTCCTCAGCCATGTTGAACCGCAAATCCAGGAGATCGTCATTAACAGGTACGGAATACATGCAATCAAGGATCGACTGGAGAAAGCGGCGACCGGCTACTTCCAGCTGTTTGAGGACATACCGAAAGATGTCCAGAGATTTCTCGACCACGTCAGGCACCGCCGCTTCACCCTCAATCTGGAAATGCGACGGATTGAACACATGGCCGACAAGATAGAGCTGGCCAGCCGAGTGATGGGCATCGCGATGATTATCGCTGCCCTGATTGTCGGCTCATCGATTCTCATTCTTGCAGACCAGCTTGCCGACCAACAGGGACTTCTTGGCAACATGGGTCTGTTCGGCCTTGCTCTGGCCGGAGTTTACGCGGTGGGTTTTGTCATCTCCTTTCTCCTGCCGAAAAAAAGGAAGTGAACACCTGCCAATCAGCAGACGTCCGGCAGGCAAGAGGCTTTACCCGTTCTGTTCTTCGATGAATTTCTGGACTGCAGGGCTCAACTTGAGCCCTCGCGCTAACTGATCCAGCCATTGCCGCTCGGCATCGGTATCAACTTCAATGGCTGCAAAGGCAAGCATGTACATGGCTTTCGCCGTTGCCGGGCTGCTCACTCCGGCGACCAGTTCCGCCACCTCTTTCGGGTGATGCAGTTCATCCAGCAGATAGAGCCGTTCTTCCTGTGAGATCTCGATTTCCCGCAATCTGTCGAGGATTGCCTGCTCCTCACGCTCATCCATCATCCCGTCGGCATTGGCGGCTGCAGCCATGATCTGGATCATTCGGCGGGCGAGATCGGCTTCACTGAGTTCAACAGCGCCTGCGGCCACTCCAGGAACTTCCGCAGAGACCACTGGCGGCATGATCTCTGCCTGCTGCACCGGGGGAATTGGCGGAGGTGGCGGAGAGGCAGGCTGTCCGGATTGAGGGAAAGGAGGAGGTGCTCCAGGCGTCGCCATACCCCCGGCGGTTTTATCTTTCAGCACCTCATACGCTCCCACAGCCAAGCCGATGGCGGTCATCAAGCCGGCTCCGGAGGTCAGGCTCCCAAACAGATCATTCCCGCCTTTTTTCCGTTTCTTCCCCTGCTTACCGAGCATCCCGCCAACAAGCTGACCGAGTAGTTTTTCAGGATTAATCATTTTTCTTGTTCCTTTGGAATCACGTATTCAACAGGCTCAACTCGTTGAGGAAACCACCAGCAACATGCACAGCCTGCTCTTTATCTTTCCGTGTCTGTATCAGTTATGCCCCGCCATGTTACAGATCTCCGCAAACGATTCCGGCTCAAGACTCGCCGCCCCGACAATCAGGCCAGCAAGCCCGGGGATGTCGAGATATTCCCTCGCATTGTCGCTGCTGATGGAACCGCCATAGACAATGGCCCTGTTCGGATGCATTTCGGCAATAAACCGTACGGCCTCGGCGACCCTTTCGGGTGATTCCGGAATCCTGAAGGTCAGGGCATCAACGGGACAATAGGCGATGATCATCTTCTCGCAATCGATATCTGCCAGAGGCGCCAGCTGCGACATAGCGTTGCCCTGCTCTATGCAGAGAACCGGGCGCAGACCGAAATCCACTGCCTCATGGACCTTGTTGACCACATCCTGGTTGGTTTCATGGAAATACCGGCGCCGCTCCGAATGGCCGACAAGTGCATACTCAGCTATCCCGCGAACCATATCAGCTGCAATTGCACCGGTGTATCCCCCCTTGGGAAATGGAGAGATGTCCTGAGTCGCGAGGGAAAACTGCATGATATTCAACTGTTTCAAATAGATACCGAGGTTTTCCAGGCAGACGAACGAAGGTGCGAGAATCACCTGCAGATCCTGTGACGGTCGATACAGAGATGCAAAAGCATCGAACCAGTGACGCCCATCCTCAGTCTTCTTATGGCACTTCCAGTTCCCGATAATGTATCTTTTCATTGCTCTCCCTTGCAAATGCACTCTTTCTTATTCCTGGTGAAAGAGTGGCCGAAGGCGTTCCTGAATCTCCGCAATTCCCAAACCGCTGATGCAGAACAGCTTTCGCCTTGACTTCTCCCCGCTGTCCAGTCGAATACGGTTTTGCGCGATATTGAAATACTCCGCCAGATATGATGTAACTGCACGGTTAGCCTTGTTGTCCACCGGTGGAGCACTGACGGCAAGCTTCAAGCAGCCATCATAAAGCCCTGAAAAACCCGATTTGGCAGCTCTTGGCCGAACATGGATCCACAAGCAGACTTCATCATTTTTCGATACCACCACAAAAGGAAGATCCTTCTCGTCCATTGCCGGGATCATTTTCTGGCAGCCACTCCGCAGGACCAACCTGTCGTGTTTCAGGTTCAGACAAGTTTCAGGTTGACCTGTTCAAGATCCTGGGATTCGAGACTGTCGACTTCAGGAATCTGTATCGACTGGAACAACTCCATCAGGTCCCTGTCCTGTTCCGCATCCTGGCTCTCCGAAAACGTGTCAAGGGAGTTGAGGTATCCGTGCAGTTGCCGCCGCAGGTCTTCCCGGATCTCGACCCTTTTCTTATGCAGGTTGTCAATCTCGAGAGGCAGACGAGACAGTTCTTCTTGGGCCTTGCGGCGAAAATTTTCAACATCCTGCTTCGCCCTTTCCATCATGCTCTGAGCTTCTTCTTCAGTTCGTTTTCGCAGATCATCAGAAAATTTCTGGGCAGCAACAATGGTCGACTTGAAATCCATTTCACCTTTTTTCAACTCAGCGTTCTGTTGCTCAACCATCTGCAGCTGATGCAGCAACCGCTCGTTTTCATGAATAAGCTGCTGCGCCTTGTCTTTATGTTCGTTGATTCTGGTCTCCGCTGCCTCACGCTCATCCGCCAGTCGCTGCGTTGCCTTCTCCTGATCGGTCTTCATTCGTTTTTCAACGGCATCGACAACTTCTTTAGCCAGTTCAGTTTCCTTACGGCTTCCTTCAAGCTGGGCTTGCAACTCCCTCACTTCTTTCTGCATCGCCAGAAACTCGTTATTCTTGCGTACAGTTTCTTCCTGGGAGATTCCAACCAGCTCCTTCTGTTTATGCAGTTCTTCCTGCATGCTTAGGAGCTCTGCAGCCAGGTTTTCCTTTTCAGAGGAAAGGACATCGAATTCCTCGGCTTGTTTCCTCATCTGTTCATGCAGCTCAAAAAACTCCTCGGCGAGCAGTTCCAGGTAGGCTTTCACCTCAATTGCATCATATCCTCTGAACTTGACCTGAAATTCCTGATCTTTAATAGCCTGCGGCGTGATAGACATGATGAAGCTCCATTGATATGAAAGGAAAAATAGTCCGGCTACAAATCATCCCATTCCCATGGCCAGACGCTTCAGGGTCGGCACCAGGAAATTCTGAAGAAACATAATCAACAGGATCAGAATCATCGGTGAGAAATCGATGCTCCCCATGCTGACGGGGAGATACCGACGAATCCGCCTCAGCAGCGGTTCCGTTACCTCATAAAGAAAACGGACAATGGGATTGGCAGGGTCGGCACTGACCCAGGAGATGACCGCCCTGCCAATGACAATCCACATGTACGCCACCAGCAGAAATTCTACCAGTTGTGCCACCGCCATCATGAAATTATTGACAACAAACATATCCACCCTCTCTCATCATGCCACCCTGCAACCCGCAGCGGCAGGAGTGCTGACGGTTGGTAG
>CAYYWK010000085.1:0-8625 GCA_964475345.1 uncultured Desulfobulbus sp. | reverse complement strand
AGGCCATGGCTTCTCCCGCGGCGGAGGGAGTGCGCCTGGCGCTCTGCCTGTACGGCAGCCAGATCCGCCATGCCCTGGTCGTTGAGCCGCGTTGTCCCTGTCTTCTCCTGTTCCCGGAGGAGGAAGTCCATTTTTCGGTGGAGGAGGTGCTGGGAAGGCTTGCCGGGCGGGAGAAGGTCTGCTGCGCCACGGTCCCCTGGCGTCATGGCTACATGAACAGACTGTCGGCCAATTTCGATCAGGGCGGGTATGCATGGACCATGGCCTGGCTGGGACGGCTGCTTGGTCGGCAGGACCCAGCAGCGGGGTGGCTAGGTGCACTCGAGGAGCTGCCCGGAAAGGCCCCCTGAATCTTCACCGGTCGGCCGCGGCGACAAGGAATTCCGGAGGAAGCGCTTCCTTGCCGTCGTCTGGGCTATGTGCCGGGCAGGATGCGCACGGCGCCCTTGTCGGCTGAAGCGGCGAAGAGGGCATATGCCTCGAGGGCCTTAGAGACGACGCGCTTGCGGTCCGCCGGGGTGTAGGCGGTCCTGCCTTTCTGTTCCTCCGCAGCTCTCCTGGTCTGAAGAATATCCGGGGCGACCCGGACGTTGATGGAGCGGGCCGGGATGTCGATGTCGATGAGGTCGCCGTCCTCGACCAGGGCGATCGCCCCGCCTGCTGCCGCTTCCGGCGAGACATGGCCGATGGACAGCCCGGAGGTGCCGCCCGAGAAGCGCCCGTCGGTGACCAGCGCGCAGGCCTTGCCGAGACCGACCGATTTCAGGTAGGAGGTGGGGTAGAGCATTTCCTGCATGCCCGGCCCGCCCTTCGGGCCCTCGTACCGGATGATCACCACGTCGCCGGACTGGATGCGGCCGTCGAGAATGGCATCGCAGGCCGCATCCTGGGAGGAGAAGACCCGGGCCGTGCCGCTGAAGATGAAAATTGACGGATCGACACCGGCGGTTTTGACGATGCAGCCCTGCTCGGCGATGTTGCCGAACAGCACCGCCAGTCCGCCGTCCTGGCTGTAGCAGTGGGCGAGGTCGCGGATGCAGCCCTTTTCGCGGTCGCGGTCGGCCTCCGGGTAGCGATTGTCCTGGGAGCCGAGGACCAGGTTGGTCCTGCCGCCGGGGGCGCCGAGGTAGAGCCGCGCCGCCTCCGGGAGGTGGGATGGCCGCATGATGTCCCAGGCGTTCAGGGTGGCGGCCAGCGACAGGCTGTCGACTCTCGAGACGCTGGTGTCGAGCAGGCCGGCCCGGTCAAGTTCGCCGAGGATGGCCATGATCCCGCCGGCGCGGTTGACGTCCTCGATATGGTAGTGCGAGGTGGGCGCCACCTTGCAGAGGTTCGGAACCTTCCGCGAAAGGGCGTCGATGTCGCTCATGGTGAAATCCACCTCCGCCTCCCTGGCGATGGCCAGCAGGTGGAGGACGGTGTTCGACGATCCGCCCATGGCGATGTCCAGCGACATCGCGTTGAGGAAGGCGGCGCGGCTGGCGATGGAGCGCGGCAGCACCGAGGCGTCCTCCCGGTCATACCAGGCACCGGTCATCTCGACGATGCGCTCGGCGGCCTTCTGAAAAAGTGAAAGACGGTCCCGGTGGGTGGCCAGCACCGTGCCGTTGCCGGGCAGGGCAAGCCCGAGGGCTTCGTTGAGGCAGTTCATCGAGTTGGCGGTGAACATCCCGGAGCAGCAGCCGCAGGTAGGACAGGCGCTGCGCTCCACCCGCTCGACGGTGGCGTCGTCGACATGGTGATCGGCGGCCATTACCATCGCGTCGATCAGGTCGAGGCGTTTTTCGCCGTCGACGCCGGCCTCCATCGGTCCCCCGGAGACGAAGATCGCCGGGATGTTGAGACGCATCGCCGCCATCAGCATGCCGGGGGTGATCTTGTCGCAGTTGCTGATGCAGATCATCGCATCGACGGTGTGGGCGTTGCACATGTACTCGACGCTGTCGGCGATCAGCTCGCGCGAGGGCAGGGAGTAGAGCATCCCGGCGTGGCCCATGGCGATGCCGTCGTCGATGGCGATGGTGTTGAATTCGGCGGCGAAGCAGCCGAGCCCGGCGATGATCGTTTTGACCTGCTGGCCGATGTCGTGCAGATGCACATGGCCCGGGACGAACTGGGTGAAGGAGTTGACGATGGCGATCACCGGCCGCCCGATCTGGTCTTCGGTCATGCCGTTGGCGCGCCAGAGACTGCGGGCGCCGGCCATTTTCCGGCCCTTGGTGGTGGTGGCGCTGCGAAGGGGTATTGCCATGCGGTGCTCCTTTGACGATCCGCCGATCCGGTGACGGGACAGGCCGATAGAAAAAAATGGACAGAGTGGAGTATTCCTTGTTTCTTTGTCCGCAATATACTATGAAAATAAGTGGTATTGCACATTTTTTCAGGAGGCCGCGATGAAAAAGGCAGAAATCGAATACTGGATTACAGCGATGCTGGAATCGCACAGCAATGTGTCCGATCTCAATATCACGGTGGGCAAAACCCTGCAGGTCGAATCGGCCGGCCAGCTGGTGCCGGTCACCGTCGAGCCGCCGGTCCGGGAATTGACCCCGTTCCAGACCGAGACCTTCGCCCTCAATCTGATCGGCAACAACAAGCGCCTGTTGATGGACCTGGTGGAGAACGGCTCCTGCGATATGTCCTATTCCCTTGGCGACAAGGCCCGGTTCAGGGTCAATATCTTCACCCAGAAAGGGTACTTCAGCACGGTTCTGCGAAAGCTCGAGTCGGATATCCCGACCATCGAGAAAATGCAGTTTCCTCTGGCATTCGAAAAAATGGCAAGGGAGATCAATGGCCTGGTGCTGTTCACCGGTGCCACCGGCACCGGCAAGACGACATCACTGGCGGCCTTGCTCGACCGGATCAATAATGAAAGGTCGGTGCATGTGGTGACTCTCGAGGATCCCATCGAGTACGTTCATCAGCAGAAAATGGCGACCTTCAATCAGCGGGAACTCGGTAACGATTTCAGTACCTTCGCGATCGGCATGCGGGCGGCACTGCGTCAGGCGCCGAAGGTTATCCTGGTGGGCGAGATGCGCGACCGGGAGACTATGGAGATCGCCCTGACGGCGGCGGAAACCGGGCACCTGGTCCTCTCAACGCTGCACACCATCGACGCCGGCCAGACGGTCAACCGTATCCTCGGCATGTTCGAGCAGGAAGAACAGCCGCAGATCCGCAACCGGCTGGTGGACACCATCCGCTGGGTCGTCAGCCAGCGCCTGCTGCCGCGGGTCGGCGGCGGACGGGTGGCGGCCATGGAGATCCTCTGCACCAGCCTGCGGGTGAAGGATCTGATCCTCAACGGCGAGACCGAGGACAAGACCTTCTACAACATCATCAAGGAAGGCTCCGCGCTGCAGATGCGCACCTTTGATCAGCATATCCTCGAATTGTTCAGTCGCGGGCTGGTTACGGAGCAGACAGCGGTCACCTACTGCTCTCACCGCAACGAGATGAATCGCGGCCTCGACCGGCTGAAAGCGGAGCGCGGTGAGGCGACTTCCAGCTTGACCAATCTGGCGATGGAGGAAGAGGAACAACAGGCGGCACGTTTCCGCCGCTAGGGCATTTCGTGCATGGAGATGCTGCCGGCGACGATGAAAACACTGTACCGGAGAAGGGAACACGATGAATGTGAGCTGTCCGCATTGCGGAAAACAACTGAAACTCGGTGAGAAGATTGAGAACAGCCTAGCTGCGCTGGCTCCCGGCCAGCAGTTGCGAATCAGGTGTATACAGTGCAAGCAGCCCTTCGGCATAGACGCCGCAACCGGCAAGAAGAAAGCACCGGCCGATAAGCCGGCGGTACAGGTGAACCCTCCGGCCCCTCCCGATATCTCCTGGCTCAAGGAAGGGGTGTTCGAAGAGGAGGAGGCCGTCGAGGAAGTACCCCGGGCGCTGGTGTTGATGCCGGATATGCCGGCACGGGCGGCGGTGATAAGCGATCTCGAGAAACTCGGGTATAGGGCGGATCTGTCGGCCACGGCAGATGAGGCCATGGGCAAGATGCAATTCGTCAATTTCGCATCGGTCATCCTGCACGCGGATTTTGATAAAGACGGTCTTGAAGGGGCGTTCCACCGCTTCATGCGGGCGATGAGCATGAGCAAGCGGAGGTATATCTTCTATGTCCTTGTTGGCAGGGAATTCAAAACCCTGTATGATCTGCAGGCTCTTTCCTATTCAGCCAATCTTGTTGTCAACGATGACGACATTCCCCATTTTTCCCTGCTGCTGCGAAAGACAATTCCCGAATACGAGGCCCTGTATGGCCCTTTGATGGAGGAGTTGCGCCTGGCCGGAAAATAATGGTCGTGCGGCGCAGGATTTCCGGTTGGTATTGCCGTCTCTCCGGCCTGCTGAATTCTCTAACTACCTGGAAATAAAGGCTTCTCCGCTGCCGCCGGCTCGGAATTATGTGACCGAGCCGGTGCGGTTCCGGTTTTCAATCTCAGCTTTCGCCATATACGCATGTTCAAGAAATTTGTTCTCTCAGCCGGCAACAAGATACGAAACCTGGCCCGCGCCGGTCGCCTGCACTCGCGCCGGCTTTTTGGCCGCCGTTCAAAGGAGCAGCCTCTTTCAGAAGAGCCTGCCGTTCACCCGCAACCGGATCCGGGAGTACGACCGGACCTGGGAGGCTCCCGGGCTGAGCGACCGCCGCGGAAAAGGAAAAAACGCGCCGGTTCCCCAGCGCCTCTGCAGGTGCCGGAGACGAACTGGTCCGTCGAACAGTTTGTTGTCGAACCCGTTGCCGGTAAAAGCAGGTTCCATGATTTCACTCTTCCCGCCGAGATCATGCATGCCATAGCTGACCTCGATTTCCGGTACTGCACGCCGATCCAGGAGAAGGCCCTGCCGGAGGTCCTGGGCGGGCATGACCTGATCGGCAAGGCGCAGACCGGCACCGGCAAAAGCGCGGTCTTTCTGATCGCCGTCCTCACCCGCCTGTTGCAGAACGGGGAACGTGAGGGTAAGGCCTGCCCCGGGGCGCTGATCATCGCCCCGACCCGTGAACTGGTGGTACAGATCGCCAGGGATGGTGTCGGCCTGGCGAAATATACGGGTATCCATGTCAGTGCCGTTTACGGGGGAACCGATTATCAGGCCCAGATGGATGATCTTAAAAGAGGGCGCAGCGATATCGTCGTCGCCACTCCGGGGCGGCTGCTTGATTTCCTCAACAAAGGCGTACTGTCCCTTGACACCTGCGGCATCATGGTCATCGACGAGGCAGATCGCATGCTCGACATGGGCTTCATCCCCGATGTCCGCAGGATCATCGGCCGGATGCCAAAGAAAGAGCTGCGCCAGACCATGCTGTTTTCGGCGACGGTTTCAGATGATGTCCGGCGTCTTGCTTCCCAATGGTGTGTCGATCCAAGGATGGTGGAGGCCGAAGAGGAGCAGGTGGCCGAGGCGACAATCAACCAGGTTGTCTATCTGGTCACTGCCGACGAGAAATTTTCTGTGCTCTACAATCTCATTGTCAGGAACCAGGGGGAACGCATCATCGTCTTCACCAATATGAAGAGCGAGGCCAAGCGACTCAGCGACCGCCTGCAGCGGAGTGGCGTCGATTGCCAGCTGCTCTCCGGAGAGGTGCCCCAGGCCAAGAGGACCAGCCGGCTGGAGAGCTTCCGTTCAGGACGGGTGAGTGTCCTGGTGGCCACCGATGTCGCCGGGCGCGGCATTCATATCGAGGGCATCACCTATGTCGTCAATTACACGCTCCCCTACGAACCGGAGGATTACGTGCACCGCATCGGCAGGACGGGGCGGGCGGGCGCCGTCGGCACCTCTGTCAGCTTTGCCTGCGAGGAAGGGGCGTTCTACCTGCCGGCAATAGAGGAGTTCATCGGCAGGAAGCTGGAATGCGTGGTTCCTGAGGAATGGCTGCTGGAGATGCCGCCGAAGAAAGCCGTGTCGGTCTCCGACCAGACACCCCAGCCATCAGGAAGAAGGCCACCGCGGAAGCGCAGCCGGCGGCCTTCCCGGGGGGGAGGGGCGGCAGGCGGCTCGGCCTGAAGGGGGGCGGCAGTCCTGCAGCGGCGCCGGGATGTATGTAAGAAAAACTTGTCCGCTGATGAGGATTATGGTATAAAATGATGTTTTACTGTTGAGTGAAGGTTGCCTTCTTTCGGGAGTGCGACCTTTATTTGTTTGATGCCTCCGGTTTGGAACCGAAGACGTCGGTAATTCAACCAAATGGCCATGTGGCCGGAATACGAGCGAACTCCATGACAGATCTGAAACAATCAACCCAGGACAGTGGCAGCGAAGAGTTGAGTTTTGCCGAACTCTTCGAAATGGAAGAAAACAACAAGGTTATCGCTGTTGGCGATGTGGCGCAGGGGACCATCATCGGCACCACCGACGACTTCTACCTTGTCGATGTCGGCGACAAGGCGGAGAGCCTGATACCGAAATCGGAATTCCGCCTCGACAATTTTGCCGAGATCAAGGTCGGCGACACCTTCGAGGTGTTCGTCGAGCGCCGCAAGGAGGAAGGGGGACTGCTCCTTTCGCGTGAAAAGGCCATTGCCATCAAGGTCTGGGAGGATATTGCCAAGATCCAGGAAGAGGACGGCACCATCGAAGGCAAGGTGGAGAGCCGGGTCAAGGGCGGTATGTCGGTGGATATCGGCGTCCCGGCCTTCCTTCCCTATTCACAGATCGATCTCCGTCCGGTCAAGGACCTCGACGGCCTGATCGGCCAGAGCTTCGAGTTCAAGATCCTCAAGTTCAACCGCAAACGCAACAATGTCGTCATCTCCCGCCGCGCCATCCTCGAAGAGGAGCGCAACAAGCTGCGCGAGAAGATGCGCGAGAAACTCCAGGAAGGCCAGATCATCAGGGGCGCGATCACCAATATCACCGATTACGGCCTGTTTATCGACATGGGCGGTATGGACGGTCTCTGCCATATCACCGACCTGTCCTGGGGCCGGGTCTCTCACCCGTCCAAGCTGTACAAGGTCGGCCAGGAACTCGAGGTCAAGGTGCTGAAGTACGACAAGGAGCATGACCGGGTGTCGCTCGGCGTCAAGCAGCTGCGGGAAGACCCGTGGGAGACTGTCATCTCCCGCTACCCGGTCGGTCAGAAGACCATCGGCAAGGTCGTTTCGATCACCGACTACGGCGTCTTTGTCGAACTGGAGGAAGGCGTTGAGGGCCTGATCCATGTTTCCGAGATGACCTGGTCAAAGAAACCGCGTCATCCTTCCAAGATGGTCTCCGTCGGCGACGAGGTTGAGGTCATGGTGCTCAATATCGAGACTGAGACCAAGCGCATCTCGCTGGGCATGAAGCAGTTGCAGCCGAATCCGTGGGATCTGGTCACCGAGAACTATCCGGTCGGCTCGATCATCGAGGGCAAGATCAAGAATATCACCGATTTCGGGGTATTTATTGGCATCGAGGAGGGCATCGATGGTCTGATCCATGTCTCCGATCTCTCCTGGACCGAGCGGATCAAGCACCCTTCCGAGAAATACACCAAGGGTGAGACCATCCAGGCCGTAGTCCTGAAGATCGACAAGGAAAACGAGCGTTTCTCGCTGGGAATCAAGCAGATGGTGCCGGATCCGTGGCAGGCCGCATATAACAATTACCCTGCCGGAACCGTTGTCGAGGGGACGATCACCAACGTCACCGATTTCGGGATCTTCGTCAAGCTCGAGGAAGGCATCGAGGGACTGGTCCATGTGTCCGAGATCAGCAAGGACAAGGTCAAGACCCCGGTCGGCATGTACCAGGTCGGTGACATCCTGAAGGCCATCGTCATCAATGTCTCGGCAAAGGATCGCAAGATAGGCCTTTCCGTCAAGACCCTCGAGGGCGATGGCGAGGAGGATGCCGTCAGCTACAAGCCGGTGGACAAGGATCAGGCGGACAATTCGCCGTCGACGTTCGGTGATCTGCTGAAGGCAGCAGCTGAAAGCGGCAATCAGTCAGATGCCGAATAGTTACCTGTAGCAGGTTGTACGCGACCAATGACGAAAGGTTGTTCCACCGGAGAATGGCTGGTGGAACAACCTTTTTTTATACCTGGATTGAAGAGTTGCCGGTCTGCCGGTTGAAGCACCAGAGAGAGCGAGATGCTGAAGAAAGATATCGTCGACAAAGTGAGCGCGGAACTTGGCCAGCAGAAGCAGGACGTGGGGCTGGCGGTTGATATTATCCTCGAGACCATGGCCGAGGCCCTCAAGGAAGGCAGAAGAATTGAACTGCGCGGATTCGGGACCTTCTCGACCAGGGCCAGGAAGCCCAGGAACACAAGAAATCCGCGGACGGGAGTGGTGATGGACATCCCTGAGCGCAAGACCCTGCACTTTACGATGAGCAAGTCGTTGAAAGAGGCCCTGATCAGCGGAAAAGACTGACATCGCCCTTGCCGACCCGCAGGATCTCAGGCGTATCGCGAGTCAGATCAACGACCGACGAGGGGTCGGGATAGATTGTCCCCCCGTCGATGATCAGGTCGATCCTGTTGCCGATGGCCTCTTCGATCAGGAAGGGCTCGCCGTGCAGCCGGTCGCCGTCGGCCGGTACGCTGGCATTGAGCAGCGGATGGCCCAGGGTCTCGATGAGGATGCGGCTGATGGGATGGCGGGG
>CAYYWK010000084.1:0-8707 GCA_964475345.1 uncultured Desulfobulbus sp. | reverse complement strand
CATGATGGCGATCACGCCCCGGTCGGTCGCCGCCCGCATCAGTCTCCCAACCCCCTGGCGCAGGCTGAGGATTGCCCGCGGCACCTGGAAATCGAAAAATGGTTTACCTCCGCTGTCGCTGATAACTTGAATCCGTGCCATCAGCACCGGATCTGTTGGCACTTCAAAAGGCAGTTTGTCGATGACGACACAGCTGAGTGATTCACCGGGGACATCAATCCCTTCCCAGAAACTTGCCACCGCTAGCAGTACCGAGTCTGTCGTTTCACGAAACGTTGCAAGCAGATTCTGACGAGAAGCCCTGCCCTGTACAAGTACAGGATAGTCAAGACGGCCGTCAAGAAAATCCGCCATAGCCTCCATCGCCCTGAAACTTGTGAAAAGGACCAGAGCCCTGCCTCGGCTGATATGGAGAATATCGAGAACACGCTCGTTGAGCCTTTCCTGAAATCCGCGGGCAGTCGGTTCTGCAAAGCCTGACTCCGGAACATAGAGCAGGGTTCTATTCCGGTAATCAAACGGTGAATCGAAGCGCAGGTACTCGGTGGCTTCGTGAAGTCCGAGCCGGTCGCGGACATAGGCGAACGAGCCGGCGGAGGATAGAGTGGCCGAGGTCAACACACAGAAGCGCACGGCCTGGTAGAGCGTGCGTTGCAAATGTCCTGCCACCTCAACCGGTGTAGACGACAGTACAATCGCCCGCTCCCTGCGCTCATACCAGTGGACATTTTCGATGCTGTCGCGCGATTCCGGGAAGGCAATATCTTCGAGGTTTTCATGGAGTTCGTTGATCCGCCTGGCCAGGCCACCCCATCCCTCTCCGCGGAATTCATACCCTTCCACATGTTGCCTCAACCTCCTAAGAGCCGTTGAAATCAAGTCGATCTCGTTTTTCCAGACGGCGGACGAAAGATTCTCGACCAGGGAATCCAGGTGGTAACGCCCGCGTTCTTCAGGAAACAGTCGGACAAAATGGTCGATCCGTAGTCTGACACCTTCAACCATTCCCCGCAGCCGATCGACTGCGTCTGGGTCGAGGTCAAGTTCCGCCTGCTGTTGGAGATCGGCAAACAGGTCAAGCAGCTGGTACTGGCTGAAACTCCTGCCGAAGAACTGGGTAGCGACATTCTCGATATGATGAGCCTCATCGAAGATAACGCCTTCATAGCGCGGCAGGACTTCTCCATGCCCGTTACTGCGGAGGGCAAGGTCGGAAAAAAAGAGGTGGTGATTGACGATCAGCAGTCTGGTGGCCCCGGCACGGCGACGCAATTGATTGAGGAAACATGATGCTGCCTCCGGACAATCCCCTCCCAGACACTGGTTGGACTGCGCGGAGATCTTCGGCCAAAGCGCAGATCTGTCCGACAACCAGGCCAGTTCTGCCTTGTCGCCGGTCTCTGTTTCCTCAAGCCAGGCATCTATCCTATCGCCTTCGCTATCTTCCAGCAGAGACATCTGCACCGATGCCCGGTACTGAAACCAGCGATAATGGCAGAGATAATTCTGGCGTCCTTTGATGCACAAAGCGGAAACTTCGATTCCCAGCACCTTCTCGACAAGTGGAATTTCCTTGTTCAGGATCTGGTCCTGGAGGTTGAGCGTCGCCGTCGAGATGACCATCTTCCTCCCCGAAAGGATGGCAGGGATGAGATAGGCCAGGGTTTTTCCGATGCCTGTCTCGGCCTCAACGACAAGCAACTCGGTCCGCTGCATCGATAACTCACCTTCCAGATCATCTGCCAGCAGAGCGGCAAGCGCTTGGGCCATCGCGAGCTGACCTGTGCGTGGCTCGAATTGTGGCAGTCGTTGTGCCAGAAGTCCGTCCCGTGCAAAGATCTCCCCCATGTTCATTGCCTGCTTCACCAAACCAGGACCCCTCATAATGGTTTATTATTCAAAATAATCCCTGACAGGGGCAATTCTGCCGCCCATCTGCCGGATCATTTTTCTTTTCATTTTCAGCCAGACCTGTCATAACGAGAGTATTCTTACAGTTCTAGAAAATATCGTGCGAATACTGAACAATAGAGTCATACTCGCTGGGTATCCCACTCCTGACGCAACCAACTCTGGCGCTTTCATTCCCGATGGTCGAGCTTCTCTCCCGCACAGGCAACCAGGCCGCAGTTTCAACCACCGATCTCATCAATGCGGACGAATGCGTCGTCGTCGTCGACGATTCCCCCGAGGTTGTCCTCCTGCTCAGCCACTACCTGGCAAAACTCGGCCTTACTGTTCTTCAGGCCGGAACAACGCACGAATTGTACACCATCCTTGCAAACCGGAAGGTGGCCCTGATCATGCTCGATATTGGCCTCCCAGACCGGGACGGTAGCGAAATACTCGAAGATCTCGTCAGCACATACCGGGATCTCGGCATCATCATGGTAACCGGATCGTTTGACCTGCAGATGGCTCTCGACTGCCTGAGGCGCGGTGCCGACGATTATCTGACAAAACCGGTAACCATCGACCAATTCACCCATACAGTCCGAAGCACATTGAAGAAGAGGCGGTTGGCCATCGACAATCGCATCTTCCAGCAGGAACTCGAGACGACCAATGCCAGGATGCAGTTTCTGCATCAGCTCAATCAGAAGATGAACTCGGCCTATCTCGGCACCGTCGAACTGAACGGCATTCTCAAGGCAATCCTCGTCGGCATCACCTCGGAGGAAGGGCTCAGGTTCAATCGTGCTTTTCTGGCGCTCTTCAACGACACAGGCGACATTCTCCAAGGCCGACTTGCCATCGGCCCGTCCAGTCGGGAGGATGCAGGCAGAGTCTGGCAGTCGATCAAGGACCGTGACCTGCATCTTACCGATATTATAGCCCATCTACGCTCGGACTATCAAAACGGGGATTTCGAGGTTAACCGGATTGTTCAATCACTGCAGATCAAGGCAACGGAGGACAGTCACATTCTCATCAAAGCTGCCGCCAAACGCAAGAGCATTCTGGTGAGCAGCGGAATGGTGGGAGATGAGCGCGTTTCGCAGCAATTGCTTGATCTGCTCAGCGAAAACTCCTTTGTCGTCGTTCCACTCTATTCTCCCAGTCGCTCACTCGGCGTAATCGTTGTCGACAACTTCATTACCGGCAAACCCATCACCGCCGACGACATCAACTCACTCGAGATTTTCGCCAGTCAGGCCAGCCTCGCCATCGAGCACAGCCATTTGTACGAGGATATGTTGCAGAAGATTGAAGAACTGGAAGTCGTCAGCCAGGAACTCGAACACAGCAAGGATCTTCTTGTGGAAGCCGAGAAATACTCAGCTATCGGCCATATGTCAGCGCAACTTGCTCATGCGATCCGCAACCCGATCACCTCGATAGGAGGTACTGCCCGCCTACTTGCAAGAAGAAGCAGCGATCCGCATACCATCAACTTCCTCAACGTCATAACCAAGGAAGCTGAAAAAATTGAGACAACGTTGGAGGACCTGTTCAATTTCGTTCAAGAAAACACACTGGAACTGACCAACCAGCCGATTAATTCGCTCATCAGGCGCTGTGTTATCGCGTTCTATCCTATGATGAAGAAATCCGATATCAATTACGAGATAGATCTCCCTGAGGACAATCCCACCGTCCAGATCGACACCAATCGTATAAAGCTGGCCTTGATCCACCTGATCCGCAATGCCATTGAAGCCATGCCAAACGGAGGCTGTTTGAAGATCAGGGCAGAAAAAAAAATCGGAGATCTCACGATCTCGATTGCCGACACCGGCATTGGCATCTCTCCGGCATCCCTTCCCCATGTTGCTGACCCCTTCTTCACCACCAAGATTTACGGCACGGGTATGGGGCTGACCCTTGTACAGCAGATCCTCAACCTGCATAATGGCAGTCTTCATCTTAAAAGGCAACCCGATAGCGGCACGGTTGCCGAGATCACTCTCCCTCTTTCCGCATCACCTGTCCCTGAGGGCTGAAAGCAGGCAACCGGTCAGCGACAGGGCCGCCGCCAGCCAGAACGTCCAATGGAGTGCCGAGAGAAAATGTGGAATATCGGATGCCTCCAAACCACGAAGAGTCTTCCCGCTGCTCAGCAACGTAAACACGAAGGAAAAGACTGTCCCTGCCACACCGACCCCCAGCAACATCCCCAGGTTTCTCGCAGTAGCGAGTATACCGGAGGCAATGCCGACATAGCGTTCTTCCACCCTTGCCAATACTGAAGCGCTGTTGGGGGAGAGAAAGAGCGCCTGGCCTGCGCCAAGCACAGCCAGACTACTCACTACAGATGTAATGCTCGTTTCAGCATGGAGCCCTGTCATCTCAACTATGGCAAGACAGCTCACTGCCAGGCCAAGAGTTGTTGGCAGCCGTGCCCCGATATGGTCATACAACCAGCCTGCAACCGGTGAAACAATCACAAGGCTTGACGGCAGCGCCAGCATTACCAGACCGATTTTGTCAGCTGCCAGCATCATGACATAATCAAGATAGAACGGAATCAGCAATATGACCATGAAAAGCACAGTAAACGACAGGGCTGACGTCACCGAAGCAGTGGCAAAGTATCGACGCTGAAAGAGGGCATATGGCAGCAGAGGCTTGATCGCTCGCCGTTCATGCAGGCAAAAGGCCCCGATTACTGAAACCATGCACAACGACAATCCAGCAATCAGCGCTCCACTCATGATTCCATTGAAGCTGATCACTAGTATGAATAGCGCGATGGCTGCTGCCCATAAGATGAAGCCGAGCCAGTCAAACTCTCGTTTGTTATGCCGCGTATCCGAATTCAGAGCCAGACCAACCATGAAACGACCGACACCATACACTGAGAGGCTGAGCGGCAGAGTGACGAGAAAAACCGCTCTCCACGAAAAATGCTGTATCATCAGTCCGCTGATGACGGGACCGCTCATCAGGCCGGCTGAAGTAGCCAAGCCGACCAGGCCGAGCCCTCTCCCAATCTGCCCAGGAGGGAATACCGACTTGATTATTGCCGGGCCTGACGACATCATCATCGCCGCACCAGCACCCTGGACGCAGCGAATGGATATCAGCTGCGCACCGGATGCTGCAAGCGAACAACCTATGGTGGCCAAAGCAAAGGTCAGAATCCCCAGCAGATAGATTCTTTCTCTTCCATGGATATCGGCAAGATGCCCCCACAGCACGAGGGTAATGGTTATTGTTGAAAGATAGGCGAGGACGACGAGTTGCGTGACTGCAAAACTTGCAGAGAAGGAACGCATGATGCTCGGCAGGGCGACATTGATCATACTGCTGTCCATGGTCGAGATCAGGACACCAACGCTCACCATGTAAAAATACGGCCACCGACTCGGTTGCATCACTGCCATGGGCCAGTCCCATCATGCAAAAAAAAAGAGCGGACTCCGTAATGGAGTCCGCTCAAGGGTCTAACTAGAGTGACTGCTTGAAATCGAAATTAGAACTCGATATCAAGGATAAGGCCTGCGCCTACTGCCGGATCTTCAGCACCGTCGATATCAAGATAACCAGCCTCAGCGGTCAGGGTAGCTCCGTCGGTAACAGCGTATGCTGCACTGCCGGAAACCTCGAAAGCTGAATCCAGAGCATCGTTGTCGATGTCAGCATAGGCGATGCAACCGGTCAGGGTCAGTTCCTCAGAAACCTTCATGCTCGGAACCAAGGCGCCGAACAGGGTGTCTCCACCGGTACCTATACCGATGCCGGTAGCGATGTTGCTGACGTCGCTCAGCATGATGAACGGACCGAAGTCGCCATCAGCTACGAAGCCGTCCATGGTGTAACCAAGGCCGGCTGCCAGGGTAACTGCTCCCAGCGGAGCGGCAACCTGACCGTAGACACCGAAGGGATCATCCTCGAGGCCGAGCATGTCGCCCTGGAACCAGGCGATGTCACCCAACAGGCCAACGGTGCCGGCAGTACCGGTAACCTCGGCTGCAGCTGCGAAACCATCCCTGTCGGTGGTCGACTGATCGTCGTTCTGTGCCCAGACGGAAGCAACCAGGCCCCAGCCGCCATCGAATTTCTGATCCAGCAACACGCCGTAACGATCGACGTCATCATCATTTACGAGGTCGTTGTTGAAAGCGACCTTGGACTTGATGGTCCCATCCGGGTTGTAGCTGATGATCTCGCCGATCTGAGCCTCATCGAACTCATCCACCTTGTGGTAGAAAGCGACGAGGGTGGTGGTGTCGGTCTTGTACTTGATGTTCAAACCGTCAACACGGATATCCCAAAGGGCGAAGGTGGTGACGTTGAACGGCATCAGACCGCCTTCCACCGCTACCGGTCCCATCGGGGTGCCGACATAGGCATAGTCGGTGTACAGGTTGTTGAAGGTATTGCCACGGGTGATCTTGGTGCCATCCCAGACGCCTTCAGCCATACGAAGCCGGGCTACTGCATAGGCGCCACCCTTGGACTCGGCCTTGATTTTCAGGCGGACGCGGGAGTTCCAGTTGCTCAGATCTGAATCGGTGAAATCATAATCCTGCAGATAGAAGCTACGAACACGACCGTCACCGCTGAAGCTCACGCCAGGATCAGCTGCTGCGGTGGAAACCATGGTACCTGCCAGCATCAGGCCGGCTGCGGCAACAATTAATTTCTTCATCTCATTTTCTCCTTGATAGCTTGTATTTCCCCTTTGATGGGGCTGTCGAACGTCCCTCTCTTTCACTCAAAGCACCTGCATTTCCCTGCATCTTCAGAAAGAGAAAAAAGCTTTATGAATGAGTATGTATACTTGATCCATTTCCCTGTCAAGTAATTTTTACCGGAGTTTAAAAATTTATACCACTCATTTTCCTGGTAGTTTCAGCTCATACACCAGCATCTTGCTTTCCTTGGCGGCAAGCAATCCGAGAAATGTGTCAGCCGGAATCTGCCCTACGTAGAGCCGCGCCCTGCTGACGTTTTCAGCACTCTTTGCCGAGTTCCCTTCAAGGAGAAAACTGTAATCGGCGATATAGCCGGAGATGGTGTTGGTCCGCCACATCTCCGCCAGCATCGCGTCTTTCCATCCCAGGCATGCAATAGTTCCTCCTTCATATTCCCGGAAGTTTCTCAGGAAAAGCGGAGTGATCCTCTTGTTCTGTCCGATGATGATTTCCTGCCGGCCATCGCCGTCTATATCCCGAGCCAGAAGCCGTGTCGGCACGTATGCCAGTTCTCTGTCGGAATCTTCCCCGGAGGCGGTTGCACCCGGGTTGTTTTTCTGGCGATCCAACCGGTCGGGACCAAGATAATTGGTGCTGCCTCCGTAAGCGGCATCGCTGACATGAATCAAATTCTTGCCGCTGTCGTAGACAAGCAGCTTTTCATTTCTGTCAACTGCCACCAGTTCGAGAGCCTTATCTCCTTCGAGGTCGGCCCAGACAAAATCAAAGAGATTGAATCTGTCCGGGACAGGCAGTCTGGCCCCCCGGACAAGCTTGCCGTTGCCAGCCCTGTCCAAGCGAAAGATGCCGGCCCTGACAAACCCATCTGTCGACTCGTTGCCAGACATCTGGCCGGCCAGGACCATTCCCTCGACAGGAACTTCCAGCGGCCTCAGGAACCAGGGGATATTCTCCTCTTTTACCGACAGGCTGCTGGAAGGCGACCACTCCAGGATCATCGATGCAACGCGATACCGCTCGTTGGCGCTCACATAGATTTCTGACTTTCCATCCCTGTCAAGATCGGCCAAAGTAAGGGCATGAATTTTAAATGTTGGCCGCAGAGAAAGACTCTCCACCTTCTGGAACCTTCCTTCCCGATATCTGAAAACCTGCAGTTCCGATCGTGAAGCGAAAACAATCTCGGCCGCTCCGTCCCCATCGATATCGCCCGCATCCATCGCAACGATAACAAGCGGAATGATCGAACTCCTTTTCAACCCATCGGCAGACGCTTCAATGGTGCTTCCCTCGCTTCTGACAATGGCGCCGCCACCAAGCATCCCTTTCTTATACTGTTTCTCCGGATGTTCAGTACGAAATCCGGCAATGCCTTCACTGTCCTGCACTGCAGGTTCTGCAGCGGCAGGCTGATGCGAAACAGCCACCGCCCTTGCAATGTCTTCCGCCATTGTCGTAATGACGGCAATAATCTGTTCTTCGCTTTCAGCTTCGCCGTTGAAATTACGCGGATTCTGCGGGTTTGCCACCGATGCCACGGCCGCTTGCACCTTCAATCCTGTATCAGTCGCGTAGACAGCCCCCGAAACAAGGTAATCCGTGCGCAATTTTTCAAATACCGCAGCGACCTGCTGGCGATCAGCCGCGGCGGCTTCAAGACCTTTCAATTCCGCTTCATGGCCGACATAATCGACCAGCTGGACTCCGCTCTTGGCTGCAAGGCGACTTGCCAGCATGGAGTGGATTCCTTCAGCGAGATATGCGTATTTTCCAGCCGCACTGCTGTCAAAGGGGAAAAACAGAAAACGGGAAGTTCCGTTTCCTGCCTCGCCATAGGCAACTGAACCACCCACCATGACAGCAATAAAAGTAAACACTGCAAACAGTCTGTTGAACATACGTTTCACCTGTTTCTCTTTTGAATTCCTCCAACATTCGCATCGCATATCGACTTTAAGCGACAGGGTACCTATATCGCACTTTCCTTTCTCCCGCAACAGATCATCATTTTCATCCATTCGCAGAACCATCGCTCCTCTCATTGCAAACCTGGAAATTCATGCATGCCTCATCAATTACAGGCCTTGCGCTCCAACAGAGACGGT
>CAYYWK010000083.1:0-8719 GCA_964475345.1 uncultured Desulfobulbus sp. | reverse complement strand
AAGCGCCGCAGATGCTCCGTTCATCGGCCTGCGCGAAGATGAACGGAGATTCTCCTGCAGATTCAGGATGCCGGTGGAGGACCACGATGTTGGGTTCGGCAAAGGTCTGTGTGGCGATTTCCGAGAGCGTTCCCGAAACGACCTGCTCGGCGTCACCACCGAGCCGGATGCCGACGGAAATCTGGTAATGATGCTGACACTCGGGGGGAATCCGGTGCAGCAGCCCGGCGGCAAGCCAGGAGGGGTTGTGGTCCCTGTCGGTGAGAATACAGACTTTTGCCGCAGAAAGTATTTCAGGGAAGGGATTCCTGGTCGATCTGCCATGCAGGCTGACGAAGCGGGCATCATGCCAAGACAGGCGGAGCCGGGAAAACAGCCGTTGCATGGAAGATACCGCGGGGTGAGCGATGATCCTCTCGTTGCCGAAGCGCCTGACAAGAACTTCACCGACACCGAAAAAAAACGGGTCGCCGCTGGCAACGACGACGATATGACCTGTGTCGATGTTTTCCTGAACCGTCTCCAGGGCGTGCGGCAGCGGGCTGATCGCCAGAAACCGGCAGGACACTGAGGCTGGCAGCGTTTCACGAACAGCCTGCAACATCGCGGTGCTGGCGACGATCAGTACGCTTGACCGCATCAGCTCGACTGAATGTCCGTCGAATTCCCCTGCGGACGTACCGATGAGGTGGATTTTGAAACCCTCCGTTGATTCGCTCATACGGTCATAACCACGGTGCCGCTGGCCTGGACAAGGTAGAGACGCACCGGCAGCTGGGAAACGGATTGGCAATAGTCCCGCGCCGCCAGGCAGACACGGTGGATAGTTCCGACTGCCCCGTGCTGATGGAGACGTTCGTATATTTCCCGTGCCGAATTCGCGCCATGCAGATAGTCAAGCCTGTCCTGGTCGCCTCCGATCTCCTGCAGAAAGGCGACAGCACGTTCAGGCTCCAATGCCCCGTGGCGGACGTGTGTCTGGGGAATATGCAGTGCCGCCTTGATGATCTTTGCCCACATCCCGGCAAGGTGGATTTTTCTGAATTCATGCCGGGCCGCTTCCTTGAGCGAAAATTCAAGGTAGTCTCCCATCATGACATACGCTTCCTCAGGAAGCCGGCAAAACGATTCGGCGCCCTTTTCCGAGGTGCGCCCGGTTGACAGGACGACTTCTTCAATGCCCTTACATCTGGCGACGTTCATAGAGGCACTGATGGTGGCCGTCCATGCTTCAGAAGAAAGCGGGACGACTATGCCGGTCGTGCCGAGAATCGACAGCCCCCCGACTATGCCGAGCCGACTGTTCAAGGTATATCTGGCAAGTCTCTGGCCTTCCGGTACGGAGACGGTGACCTGGACGCTGAACGAGCCGACGTCTTTGCCGTTTTCAAGGAACGCCTCTTCAACAGCCTTTCTGATCATGGCCAACGGAACGGGATTGATCGCGGGGCTGCCGACAGGGAGGACGAGGCCGGCCTTGGTGACCATCCCGACTCCCTCGCCTCCAAGTATGGTTATCGAGCAGGTTTTTTTGCGGCACGCTGCGTCGACACGAACCTCTGCAACAATTTCGGCGCCATTGGTCACATCCGGGTCATCACCGGCATCCTTGATGACCGAACAGCGAGCTGAGGGGCTGTCAGAATCCCCTATCCCGCATCCAGCAAGGCTGAAAACGACTCTTGTGCCGTCGGGAAATGGAATTTCGCAGAAAGAAGGCGGGATTCCAGTCAGCGCTGCACAAGCAGCACCTTTTGCCGCAGCAGCAGCGCATGCTCCGGTGGTATAGCCAGACCGCAAACGTTTCATAAGAAAAAAAGGGCCTTCCCCTTTCAGGGAAGGCCCTCAGACAAAATTTTTCCAGGCATATCTTCTCCGGTTTTTCTCGCTTCCGGCTCAAGTAAAAAGAAAGCCTTCCATCCCCCTTTTGCTATGCACGGTCAAATCGTCTTCAATCAGCAGTAGAGCATTCTACACGCCAAAACTTGTATCGATCGTTCGCTCGCGGCGTGTAACTGAGCAGTGGAATTAATTGACAGCCTCGGACAACTTGCTTCCTGCTTTGAATTTGGCAACCTTCTTGCCTGGAATCTTGATGGCCTTGCCGGTCTGTGGGTTTCTTCCCTGACGGGCTTCGCGTTTTGATACGGAAAATGTGCCAAAGCCGACAAGTGTCACTTTGTCACCTTTTTTCAACGCATCGGCTATTGCAGCCAAGGTTCCGTTCAGTGCTTTTTCGGCAGCAGCTTTGCTGATATCAGCAGCACCAGCGATGCTCTCAATCAATTCCTTCTTGTTCATGTAATCCTCCCTGCTAAGATCTTTCGTTGCTTAGTATCAGGACTTTATGTCCCTTCTCCTGTGTTGATGCTTTAATCAAACTGTTTTCAATTGTCAAAAGAAAAAACCGAGCAGATGATATTTGCACTACACTCGTCCAGTTTTCTACAACCCTTTAGATTCGCGGTTTTGCGGAGGTACGTGAGCACAATAATTGAATCATGCTTCATGCGCAAGTACTAATTCGTTGAGTTCTGTGAAATTTGAGGGTTGCTCTTTTCATTTGATTATCGGCCAGTTAACTTCACAAAAACATCGCTGTAACCAAGTTCCTTGGCATACTGCTGGACCATACATCTGGTGTTTTGATCAGAAAATCGCAACATATCCAGCTCTCGGATTTCAAGGTGGACATGTTCTTCTCTGATCCTGAAGCGAGTCCCGATAAAGCCGGCCGATTCGAGAAATATCTCAGCTTTCTCAATTCTTTCCAGAAGTGCCGGATCTATTTTCCTTCCGGTTTCAATCCGAGTGGCAAGGCATGACTCCGATGGCTCTGCATGATTCGGCAGTCCAGCCTTTTGTGCCAGCTCTCGCACCTCGAGCTTGGAGATGCCAGCGTCCAGCAAAGGGGTTGCAACCTGCAGCTCGGCCAAAGCCAGCAAGCCGGGACGGTCATCTTTCGTATCATCGGAGTTGGTGCCGTCCGCGAGATGCCAGCTCGTCCTGTCGGGTAATTCGTCGATAAGAATCTGATACATTCCATTTTTGCAGTGATAACAACGTAATGGCCCGTTGTCTGCGACGTTGTTCCAGGATAGCTGGTCTACACGTATCGTTCGTATTTTCAGCCGGTCAAGGAAAATGGCATTGAAGAATGATTCAGCCTTGGCTCGCTGGCGTCTTCCGGCAAGGCTGGATACGGCATGCAGCGCTAGAACGTTCTCAGGGCCCAAAGCCTGCACGGACAAGTGCAACAGCAGGGTGGAATCGACCCCGCCGGAATAGGCAATGCCAACTTTTCCCAATTCTTTAAGGTGCGTGTTGACAAGAGCGAGTTTGTCGGCGAGTTTCTCCGTTTTGCTACGAGCCATCTGGTAGCGTCTCGGCAGGCCTGTTTAGGAGAAACGTGCCTTTCTTGAGCCATTGCTTCAGGATTTCGGCAATCTTCCGGGCCATGACGACACTGGACAGAGGTGCTGTCTGCACCTCCTTGCCATTGACGATAATCGTCCCGGATTTCAGCTGGGCATAGCTGACTTCTCCGTAATTGCGGATAATGCCATTCGTGTAGTCGTGCCCGTAATCGACGATCTGGGTATAGATATCCTCGTCGGCAACCCCCGTGAAAGCGGCCATTTCGGCGTTCAGGATCGGTATCGGCACGCCGAGGCCTACAGCCAGGCTGCTGCCGTATCCCAGAATGGAAACGCCCCGCAACCATTCGGCGGACATCTGTTTCAGGTCTCCCTGCACCATCATGGTGCCAGCAGGCTTGCGAGGCACTCCGGCTGCAGTTCGCGGCGCATGGGGGTTATGCTGGGTTCCCTGCCAGGTGACGTAGCCGACCCCGCCGCCGAGGAAAATCCTGGTCCCGATGCCGATTGTCCTGTAGTAGGGATCGTTCAGCAGCGGGCTCAATTCCCCGGCGCTGCAGTAGTTAGCGTTGCGGCAATGCGGTTTCAGCATTCCCATGTACGTGTAGACTGCCTTCTCAGAGAGGTTCACAGCGCAGTTGTAATTCTGATAGCCGTTTCGGGGATTGCACAGCAGGGCGTGGGGAAGGTCGTCGAGGCCCACCTCCTTTTTCATTTTTCTGGCGGCGTAACAATCGGTGCCGTAGGCTTTCGCCTCGAGAAGCACCTTTTTCCCGCGCAGGAGGTCTTCAATGACATGACCGCCTCCGTAACGGAACTCTCCCGGATAAATCTTGTTCAGCGGGTCGTCCTCGCAGGGTTCCGTGGCGCCGATATATGCATCAACGGCTGCCAGGCCGGCATAGGCCGGCACCTTGTTGACCCAGACCTTGGAGGCCTTGATGGTAGGTATCATCTGGCCGAAATTGAAAAACATCCCGGAAGAGCACATCGGTGCGAAGGTTCCCGTTGTGACGACATCAACCTCCCTGGCCGCCTGCTCCGGGCCTTTTTTTCTGACAATCCCGACCATTTCCTCGGCAGTGACGATCACGGCCTCGCCGGCCTTGATCCTGGCGTTTATCTCTTCATAGGTCTTGCTGATCTTCTGTTTCATCATGGTATATGCAGAGTGCAGTTGTTGACCGCTGGTGTCTTGGGACGAGGACTCAACGATACCCTGAATTGTTACGGGTCTCCCTGTTCCATCTTGACAGACTTTTTGCTTTTGCCTAGTCTACTGAATTTTACAGAAGGATTGCGGTCTGAAGGCCCTTCCTTCCCCCTTTTCGCGCTTGAATCTAACAGGACGGACCATGGTTGACGAGCATAAAAACGAAATTCTCCTCGTTCGCAAAAATATTGACACCATCGACAGCGAAATTGTCATTCTGCTCAAAAACAGGATTGGATACGCCAAGGAAATCGGCCGGCTCAAAGATGAGAACAACCGGGCCAAATGGGACCCGCTGCGCGAACGGCAGATCTATGAGCGGCTGCTCAGAGAAAATGACAGCTGCTTTCCCGAGGATTCCCTGCGCACCATCTTCCATGAAATCATCACGGCCTGTCGGCTTTCCCAGCGCAATATCGAGGTAGCCTATCTCGGTCCGGAGGCAACGTTCTCCCATCTCGCCGGTGTGAAATACTTCGGCCACTCGGCGACCTACAAGCCCCAGGAGGCCATCGACGATGTCTTTTCGGAGGTGGAAAAGGGGCGGACGCGCTATGGCATCGTCCCTGTCGAAAACTCCATCGAGGGGTCGGTGGTGACAACTCTTGATTCATTCATGAAATACAAGGTGCAGATCTGCG
This sequence comes from uncultured Desulfobulbus sp., assembly GCA_964475345.1. Taxonomy (GTDB): domain Bacteria; phylum Desulfobacterota; class Desulfobulbia; order Desulfobulbales; family Desulfocapsaceae; genus Desulfoprunum. The sequence continues at coordinate 3,488 of CAYYWK010000083.1, read as the reverse complement.
GCGAGGTCCAGCTGGAAATCAGTCACAACCTGGTCTGCCGATCGGGCAATATCGAAGACATCCAGACGGTCGCCTCCCATGCCCAGCCCCTGGCGCAGTGCCGGGAATGGCTGCGCAAGCATCTGCCGAGCGTCCCCACCCTTCCCGTTCTCTCCACCGGCGCCGCAGCCCAGATGGCCGCCAACAACCCGAACATCGGCGCCATCGCCTCATCTCTGGCCATCAAACGCTACGAACTGCAGGTGGTTGTCAAGGGAATCGAGGACTACCGCGGCAATACAACGCGTTTTCTGGTCATCGGCAAGAAATCGCCTTCGGCCAGCGGACAGGACCGCACCTCGCTGCTGATCGGCACCATGGATCGCCCTGGAGCACTCAACGAGATCCTGACCGTGCTCTCCGAAGAGGAGATCAATCTGACAAAGCTGGAATCGCGCCCGATCAAGGGCAAGCAATGGAAGTATCTGTTTTTCCTCGACATGATTGGACATATCGAGGACGAGAAGATCTTCAGGGGGTGTGAGCGCCTCAGGCCGTTGTGCTCGTATTTTGAATGGCTTGGCTCCTATCCGCAGAGCAACTATCTACCCTCCGATGCGTGACATCTGTCCCGGACACTGCAACGGGGCGCCGTCCTCCAGGTGCGCCTGCGACCGGTGACCTTTTGGTTTTTCCAGAACCGTATCGCAAATCAGCTTCTTCAGCGCATCGTCTGACGCCCCGCTGCGCAGCTGGTGTTTTATGTCGTTTTCAGCGTCGTTGAGCAGGCAGGAGCGCAGCTTCCCTTCCGCGGTCAGGCGAAGCCGGTTGCATTGATCGCAGAAGTGATGGCTGATCGGACTGATGAATCCCACCCGTCCCTGCCTTCCGTCGGCCGCCCGCAGGTTGTACACTCTGGCGGGTCCGTCGAGGCTGCGGCTTTTGATCGGCTCGAAGGTGCCTATCCCTTCGAGGCGTGCCTTGATATCTTCGGCCCGGATAAATTGCTGCAGCTGCCAGCTGGTTTTTTCGCCTACAGGCATGAATTCGATAAAGCGGACTTGGAATGGCTCGTCCAAGGCAAGCCTGACAAAATCGGGGAATTCGTCGTCGTTGATCCCCTTCATTGCCACGACATTGATCTTGATGCGGAACCCCAGATCGCGGGCGGTCATAATCCCTTGCCATACCCGGTCAAAATAGTCCCTGCCGGTGATCCTGGCAAATTTTTCACGCTTCAGGCTGTCAAGCGATATGTTCAGCTGCCGTATGCCGGATGTGTACAGCGAACAGGCGTAGTCGTGCAGCAGAACGCCATTGGTTGTCAAACGCACCTCGGTCAATCCCTCGATGCTGATCAGGCGTTCGATAAAGTCGAGTATTCCCTTGCGCACCAGTGGTTCGCCGCCGGTCAGCCGCAACTTGTTCATGCCCAGTTCTACAGCGAGTTGGACGACCCGCAGCAGTTCTTCATAGGTGAGCAGGTCCACGTGAGCTAGGACCTGGCTGTTCACGCGCCTGCAGGCGGTTTTACCGCCGCTTTCATCCGGCATGCAGTACAGGCAGCGGAGATTGCAGCGATCTGTCACTGAAAGCCGCAAGTACGAAATGGTCCTCGAGAAATTATCGACAAGCGGTGAACCGTTTTGCTGGCAAGGCACTGTTCTGGTCACGATGGTTTTAGCAGATTGGAAAGCACAGGGTGACTGGGAGGGGTGCCATTGACTTTCCCCCTCTCGACATTTATATATGATATTCCTTACCCTGAAACAGCACATTGTGACAATTGAAATCCAATTTCAACCACCATATCCGTACCGTCAATGCTGATCCTCGGAATCGAGAGTTCCTGTGACGATACCGCTGCTGCGGTCTGGGAAGACTCGAATATTCTACGCTCCAGTGTGCTGAGCAGCCAGGATGCTCTTCATCTTCCCTATGGCGGAGTCGTCCCCGAACTTGCCTCGAGGAAACACCTGGAAGCAGTGTATCCGATAGTCACGGAGGCGTTGCGCACGGCCGCAGTATCTCTCGACGACATCGATCTGGTAGCCGCCACCCAGGGGCCGGGGCTGATCGGCTCGCTGCTTGTCGGGTTTTCCTTCGCCAAGGCGCTGGCGGCAGCACAACAAATCCCCTTCAGGGGAGTCGACCATATGGCCGGCCATATCCTCGCTGTGTTTCTTGAGGACAAGCAACCGGAATTTCCCTATGTCGCCCTTATCGCCTCAGGCGGCTCAACTTCGCTGTATCTTGCTGAAAGCCACACATCCTTTTCGCTCCTCGGCAGGACTCGCGACGATGCCGCCGGGGAGGCGTTCGACAAGGTCGCCAAGCTCCTTGACCTGCCCTCTCCCGGTGGTCCGCACGTCGCCCGCCTGGCGCAGGGCTGGGATGGCGAACTGATCCGCTTCCCAAGGGCGTGGCTGGACGAAAACTCTCATGATTTCAGCTTCAGTGGCCTCAAAACCGCAGTCCTGAATCATTGCAACCAGTGCAGGCAATCGGGCCTCCCGCTGCCGGTTGAACAGATCTGCGCTTCTTTTCAGGAGGCGGTGGTCGATGTGCTGGCTGAAAAAACAGTTCGGGCTGCGCAGCAGTTCGATGTCCCCGCTGTCGTGCTTGGCGGAGGTGTTTCCGCCAACGGCAGGCTGCGCGCAGTCTGCGAAGAACGCTGCCATCAGGCAGGTAGGAAGTTGTATACCCCGCGACCATCGCTCAGCACCGACAACGCAGCCATGATTGCCCTTGCCGGGTACCACAGCTTTCTCAGATACGGCCCGTCCGAGTTGACAAGCGATGTCTACTCGCGGTCGTCGCTAGGATAATCGCCGATCGATGAAACTCGACCGGATCAGAAAATACTATTTCCTTCGTTTCGTCCGCCTCAAAGGCGACCCCCGCTCTCTGGCTTTCGGCGCAGCTCTTGGGGTATTTGTCGGCATCACCCCAACAATGCCCCTGCACACCGTCGTCATCCTCCTGCTCGCACTGCTCACCAGAACTTCGGCAGTGGCTGGCATTCTCGCCAGTTGGATTGTCTGCAACCCTCTCACCTATTTGCCTATCTATTATTTTTCAACGGTCATCGGCAACGCCCTGACCCCCTATGAACTGAACTGGGCAAAAATCCAGAAGGTTGTCGAGGGTCTGGCATCCTCAAACGGATTCCTGCAAGCCGTCAAGCTTGTTGCGGGGATTGGCTTCGAGGCTATAATTGTGCTGCTGGTCGGTGGTGTGGTGCTGGCAATGCCTTTTGCTGTCGTCAGTTATTACCTTGCATTTTCGGCATTCGTGAAAATCAGGGCAAAGCGCCTTGAGAAGCATGTTCTTAAATGATTACAGGCTTCCTAGAACCGTAAATCTTCATTTGACAAACATCAGCCATGACCTCCTACAGTAAAACAAGGGCCGCTCTCGCCTGTCATCGGCTGGCTCCGTCCAAACGGTTCGGCCAGAATTTTCTGGTGCACCGTCACACTGCAGAGGCCATCGTCCGTGCAGGCGCT
>CAYYWK010000082.1:0-8721 GCA_964475345.1 uncultured Desulfobulbus sp. | reverse complement strand
AGGTGACGGTTAGCCCACGGCTTTCAAGCAGCGCCCCGATAGTGGCTGCAGCCAGGCCCTTGCCGAGTGAGGAGAGAACTCCGCCGGTGACAAAAATGAACTTGGTCCGTTTACTGGTCTGTGGTGTTTTCATGCCGCCACTATAGCAATGGCCCCCGGTTTTTGGAATAAAAAAGCCGGAATCGGTGGCGAATTTTATACTGCAATTATATGACAGGAAAATCTGCCCCAAGCTGAATTTTTCTTGTTCCGGCGGGGGGCGGCTCAGTGTTTAGACTGCGGGAAAGGGGAAGTCTGGATCGTCGAGCAGTTTGCGCAGCCGCTGCTTGCTGACAGTCTTCCGGTCATGGAAATCGATCAGGGTGGCGATGGCGTCGAGGATCTCCTGCTCGGTAGCGTCCTTTTTGATCCTTCGGCCGATCTTCGGTGCCGCTCCGCCCTTTCCGCCGACATGCAGTTCAAAACCATTCGGTCCAGCGACGATGCCGATGTCGCTGGTGCGGGTTCCTGAGCAGCTGAGAACGCAGCCGGAAATGGCGATTTTCAGTTTGGCCTTGGTCGAGCTACGGGTAGCAAATCGCTCCAAAATCCTGTCGCTCAAGGCCTTGGTGTCGATGAGGCCGAGCTTGCAGTGGGGGCCGCCGATACAGATCCGCGGCACCGGGAATACGCCGGCAGCCTTGAACGTAGCATCAAGGGCGGCGAGACGGTTTCTGATATCTGCTGCGGCCTCTTTCGGGACGCCCAGCAGCCGCAGGTTTTGCAACGTGGTGAGGTAGATTTCAAGGCCGTAGCAGGCCGCCAGCGCGTTGACCTCGGCCAGCAGCGGCAGCGGCAGTCTGCCTGCCGGCAGCAGGATGTTGATCTGCTCGGTGTCGGGAGCGGGGATGGGCTGTGCACTCATGTGGATTGTGCTCCCTGATGATCGGAGGGGATGGCCCTGCCATTGAGGATGTCCTCAACCGTGGCCCCGCCGATACGTGTACTGAAGATGCTCTGCAACAGCGGCCGCAGCAGCTGTTCCTCCTCCTCGCTGAAGAGAAAGCCGGGGAGAGGGCGGGCCGTCAAGGTGCGCAGCCTTCCTTCCATGACCCTTTCCGGGGCGTTCACAGCCTGTGCTATCGGCTGGTAGGTCGAAATATCCAGCAGGGCCAGCAGCACGTCGCTCATGATGCCCCAGTATTCCTTCTGGCCGAGGTGTTCGATCAGCTGCAGAACGGCGGTGCTGGCGGCGAGATACTCCTCGTCGACCTGGGCGGGCCGGGTTGGCAAACAGCGGCTGCTCGAGATGAAACAGCGGCAGGCGAAGGGGCGCACCGGGTAAATGCGGCAGACACCATCTGCCAGGAAGGGGCAGACGGTCAGTACCTCGCAGGAACCCGGGTCGACATCCCTCCCGCTGAGACAGGCGTGGGCAAACTCGTTGGTGGTCATGCGCGGGCGGTCTACCCGGGTCGGCTGCAGCAGTGCTGCCGACAGCCACAGGGTCAGATCGTGGTTCATGCAGTAACGGAGAATCCTCTCCCCTTCCAGGGCGGTGATGGTGACATTTTCCGTGCAGCAGCAGCAGCAGCCTCTACTGCAGGCCTGCCTGCGCTGCGCGGCCCACTGGTCAAATTGTGCGATGATTGTCAAATACGTCTCTTCTTTCATGGTTCTTCCGGTGAATAGTGTTTGCGAGATGTCACAACAATAGTAAGGCCGATCAGTGCGTTGTCATCCCGCATCGGAGGTTTTTCATCAGGACATCCCGTTCCGGGCAATCAGTGCCAGAATGGCATAGCGGCAGGCCTTGCCGAATGGGACAAGGAGAAGAAACAGCGTCAGGGGGGTGCGCATGGCTCCAGCAAGAAGACAGAGCGGGTCGCCGATGAACGGCAGCCATGAGAACAGCAGCGACCAGCTGCCGAAACGCTGGTACATCCTTCTGCTTCTGCCGATCTCCAGATCGGAGAGCCGGAGGACTCGCCGGGAAAGAAAATCCGAACCGCAGCTGCCGATCAGATAGGTGGTGCAGGCGCCGAGGCTGTTTCCGAGGGTGGCTACAGCCACTGTTGCAGGAAGCGGAGAACCCTGGAGCACGAGCATGACCAGCAGCCATTCCGAGCCGAGCGGGATGATGGTCGAGGCGAGGAAGCTGAGCAGAAACAGGGCGGGCAGGCCATTTGACGGCGAAAAAAGGTCTGGGATATCCATGATAAGGCCTTTTCGACTGCGGGGTCAGCGGACACGGCGCTTGTCCTGCCGTCCGGGAGGAATATTCCGTTCTTCTGCCGGAGGTGGAAGGTCCCGGCCGGTGCCGCAGCAGTACGGACATTCCTCGGTGGTCAGCAGGAATCGGCTCTCCCCCTTGAAGGTGGACAGCTGACCGCTGCCATGGCAGAAGGCGCATGGCGATGATTTTTTGGCGCCACTCATGCAACCTCGTCGAGATCAGCAGGGGTGAGAATGTGGAGGTGCATCCGCGCATCGACTTCCGGAATGCCGGCGAAGCTGAACGAGGCGGCAAGCTGAAGGGATTCCGGTCGATCGCTGGCAATAACCAGCCTGACCCTGTTGTAGCCACGTTCGTCACGCATTCGACGGTAGTGCCTCACCAGCTGCGGGAGGATGGTGCGCAGATCGTCCCCGTCCCTGACGGCAAGGATGACCACCAGCAGGCGGTTGCCGACCAGCAGGGTTCTGACCTCGGGCCCACCGTCCCAGGAAGTTTCTTCGGCAAGGATCAGGCTGTCAAAGACCTCTTCCGGGCATCCGCAGCCGAGGATGTCGCGGACGAATTTTCTGACGCCGGTGAAGTTGGTGACGGTGTGGCGATTCATCATTGCCTCAAGGAGAGTCGGGGAATATCGTGGTTTCTTGCCGGCCTGCCAGCGCCTGCTGGCAGATCAGCGCGGCGCCGACGGCGTTGCCGACCTCGCTGTACGGCGGGAAAGAGATCGAGGTGCCAAGGCGTGCAGCCACTGCCGGGAGGAAATAGCGGGCCGCCGCTCCAATGCCGATTATCGGGATCTTCAGGGAGAAATCGACGCCAAGCACCGGATGATCGTTGCGGGTGGCGATGAAGCCGGAGAGCGCATTGCCCCAGTAGTGCTGGACAACGTGCTCGATCACGAGATTTTCGATATACTCCTCTGTCTTGCGCAGCACCAGGAGGCAGAACGCCTCCACTGTCATGCCGGTGGCTTCTGCCAGGACAGCGGCGCCGGCCAGCGCCCTGGCGCGGTCCCCGAGGGAGATGCGGCCAAGCGCGTGGAGGGCGTCTGTCGGGGTGAACCCGCAGGCGCTGACCAGGTGCAGCCGGTCCAGCCGCTCGAGGTCGCGGCTGAGAGTGACGCCGCTCATGCCGGTGGCCAGGCGGATCTGCTCCGGGGTGGCCTGACCCCGGCTGCGCAGAAAGGCCGCCAGGCCGTCTGGGCAAGCGGCGGCTTCGTCATCGCGGAAGAGGAGCAGGCGGCTTCGGTCTTCCTTGCCCAGCCACTCATGTACCGGCGGGATATGGCCGGCCATCGCCAGCGGCACCACCCGGGCCGGACCGATGGAGAGATTCCCCCGGTCGCTGGCATGGACCAGGGAGTCGCCACCGATACCTGCCGTGCGCATGTCGATGGCTTCGACATGGGTCCGCCACTGGCCGATTCTGCAGCCCTGAGCGGCCATCAGCGGCGCCCCTTCGCTGATCATCGCGATATCGGTGGTGGTGCCGCCGATATCGATGACAAGCGCGCTGCCGCTGGTCTGCCGGGCCCCGAAACAGGCCGTGCAGGCCGGACCGCTGGCGACGGTCATCCCGGCCAGTCCGACGGCCCCGTCGGCGGAGATGGTCCGGCCGTTGCCGCCGACGACCAGCATCGGGCAGCTGAGGCCGCAGCTCGCCATCGCCGACTGCACCCCGCTGACATATTCCTGCATGACCGGCATCAGCGTGGCGTGCAGGCCGGCCGTTGCCGCCCGTTCCTGCATGCCGGCGGTCTGACTGATGCGGTGTGAACAGAAGACAGGCTTCGGGTCGATCAGGGCAATGGCCCTTTCCGCCACCAGTTCATGGGTCGGGTTGACCATCGACATCGCCGCACAGACGCCATAGGCATCGACCTCGTTTTTCAGGTTGGGGAGGAGGTTGACCAGGTAGTCGAGTTCGAGCGGCTCATCCTCCTCGCCCATGATGGTGTGGCCGCCCTTCACGAAAATGACCGCCTTGACCGGCAGCTTGAAATGCTTGACGTGGCCGATGACAAACAGGGCCACCCTTGCGCCTTTGTTTTCGACGACGCTGTTGGTGGCCAGGGTCGAGGAGACTGCCACAGCCGAGACGGCGCCGGGGGCGACGGCTGCCTGGCGCAGCAGTTCGGCCAGGGCATCGCCGGTGCTCTCTGCCAGGCGGTGATGGGTGGTGGGTTTTTTGGCGGTGGCGATAACCCTGCCGTTTTCGATATCCATCATCACGGCGTCGGTGAATGTTCCGCCGGTATCGATGCCTATGACATATTTCTGCATGGTAGCCGCACAGTGGTTCAGTGAAGGACGATAGACAATCCCGGTTGCGGCCCCCCGCCTGCCGCCTGCCGTTCATATACCGTACTCCGCATGTCTCCGACAACGGAAAACGCCGGCTGCCTGGTCCATTGGCGGCCTGATGGGACGCAGCCGGGGGAGTTGCGCCTTGTTTCCCTCTGCCGGGTAGTGTATCCTGATGCCGTCAGCAAGCACTCCATATCAAACATTTTTCGTCATTGTCCAACGATGAGTTTTCTGGAACTGGCAGGCAAACGCTTCGTCGTCTTCGGCCTGGCCAACAAAAAATCGGTGGCCTGCGCCATTGCCAGGGTCCTGGCGGCCGAAGGAGCCGAGGTCATCCACGTGGTGCGTTCGGAAGAGCGACGGGCGACAGCCCGCAAGCTCTTCCCGGGGGACCAGGTCTTCCTCTGCGATGTCGAAGAGGAAGCCAATATCGAGCGGGTCCGCGAGGAAATCGCCGCCGTCGTCGGAGCCGGGGAAGGCGGGCTGCTTGACGGCATTGTCCATTCCATCGCCTTCGCCAACTACTCGGAGGGATTCAAACCCTTCCACCAGACCCTGAAGAAGGACTTTCTCCAGGCAACCGCGGTCTCCTGCTATTCGTTCATCAGCATCGCCAATCATTTCAAGGATCTTCTCGATACGGACGCCTCCCTGGTGACCATTTCCATCTCGACCACCAGGATGGCGGCTGAAAACTACGGCTACATGGCCCCGATCAAGGCGGCCCTGGATTCATCGCTGTGCTTTCTCGCCAAGAGTTTTTCCGCCTTTTCCCGCATCCGCTTCAACGCCGTTGCCCCGGGGCTGCTCAAGACCTCGGCCTCCGCCGGGATTCCGGGCTACGTCGACAGTTATCTCTTTGCCGAAAAGGTCATCCCGCGCAAGCAGGCGCTGGCGGTCGAAGAGGTGGCCAATACCGCGGCGTTCCTGCTCTCCCGGCGCTCATCGGGCATCAACGCCCAGTCCATTGTCGTCGACGCCGGCATGGAGATCAACTATTTCGACCGGGAAATAGTCCAGAAATCGGTCGGTGCGTGATCCCCTGGCGATGGTCGGGCAGGCGAAACCACCCCGGGTGGCCAGAATGGCGATGTATCTCCTGGTTCTGCTGGTCTGCATCGGCAGCGACCAGCTCAGCAAGTGGCTGGCGGTGCGCTACCTGATTGCTGCCGGGCCGCAGTCCTTTTTCCAGGATACCCTGCGATTATCCTATGTCGAGAACGATGGCGGCTTTCTCGGCCTGCTCGGCGGTCTGCCGGAAAATCTGCGATTCCTGCTGCTCACCTGCGGTGTGGCGGGCCTGGTGCTTCCCGGCCTGGTGTGGATCCTGTGGTCAAGGGTCCTCCCTGCCACGACCGCAATCCCGGCGCTGCTCGTTCTCGGCGGCGGTCTGAGCAACCTTATCGACCGCCTGGTCAACGACGGGCGGGTCATCGACTTCCTCAATATCGGCCTGGGCGGTTTTCGCACCGGCATCTTCAACCTGGCCGACCTGTGGATTATCTGCGGGTCGTTCGCTCTGGGGGCAATGCTGTTCCAGCGGCGAGCCGGTGGCGGTCAGATCCCGGCTTCGGACTCGGGTAGCTGCCAGTAGCGCCTGCTGAGAGGGGAGCCGATCAGGCTGCCCATGATGGCGTAGGTCAGCTGGGCCGCTGTGAAGTCGGCCCAGTGCTGACCGGCAATGGGGGCGAATTCGACGATGTCGAAGCCGATGCATGCCCGCTCGGCCAGGATCCGCTCGATCAGCCACAGAGCCTGATACCAGCTCAAGCCGCCAGGCACCGGGGTGCCGGTGGCCGGCATGACCGAAGCGTCCAGGCCGTCGACGTCGAAGGTGAGGTAGATCCTGTCAGGGAAATCCGCCGGCAGGGTGACGCTCTCGACGCCATGGCGCCAGATGGCCTCTGCGTCGTAGTACGGGATGGCCTGATCCAGGCGGTACCGCTGCTCTTCCAGGCTGTAGCTGCGGGTGCCGAACTGCACGATCGGGATGCCCGTTTCGGCGATCCGCCGCATCACGCAGGCGTGGCTGTAGGCCGATCCCTGGTAGCTGTCACGCAGGTCGGCGTGGGCGTCGAACTGTACGACCCCGAATAGGCCGTGCTCCCGCCTGAGGGCGGTGATGGCGCCGGCGGTGACGGTGTGTTCTCCGCCGAGCACCACCGGACACTTGCCCAGCGCCAGACAGCGACCGACCGCCGCCTCGATGCGGGCCAGCACCTCCTCCAGTGGGCCGTCGCAGTTCACCGGTTCGGCGGTGTGGATGCCGTGCCCGGCCGGGATCCGCTTGCCATCGAATAGTTCGAGCTGGGCCGAGGCCTCGATGATGGCCCGTGGTCCCTGCGCCGTGCCTGTGCCGTAGGAGACCGAGGCCTCGAAGGGGACGGGGATGACATGGAACAGGGCATCAGCCGCCGGTGCGGGCGGGACGTCGGTACCATGAAAGGTCGGCATCGGACCGTTCATGCCAGGCGGCTCCGGTAGTCGGCATAGCCGAAGCGGCGGATCAGGGACAGCCGGTCCTGTGCCGGATCGCAGCTGTAGATCGATGGCAGCTCGACGCCGTTGAAGGTGGTATTCTTGACGAAGGAATAGAGGGCCATGTCGGCCAGCACCAGCCGGTCGCCGGGGGCGAGCGGCGCAGCAAAGGAATAGTCGCCGATGACGTCGCCGGCCAGGCAGGAGATACCGCCGAGCCGGTAGGCATGGGCCATATCGCCGGGTGCGCCGGCACCGGCGATATGCGGCCGGTAGGGCATGGCCAGCACGTCGGGCATGTGGGTCTCCGCCGAGCAGTCGAGTATGGCGATATCCATGCCGTTATGGATGGTGTCGAGGACGGTGGTCACGAAGACCCCGCCGCCTAGCACCACCGCCTCGCCCGGTTCGAGGTAGACCGCTATGCCGCCGTGCCGCCGCCGGAAATCGGTGATGGTCGCGCAGAGCAGGTCGAGGTCGTAATCGGCGCGGGTGATGTGGTGGCCACCGCCGAAATTGACCCAGCGCAGCTGCGGGATGAGATGGCCGAACCCTTCCTCGAAGCGTGCCAGCACCCGCACCAGCACATCGGCCCCCTGCTCGCAGAGGGCGTGGAAATGCAGGCCGGTGATTCCGTCCAGGTCGACGCCCTCCAGGTCGCGGGGCAGGATGCCGAAACGCGATCCCGGCAGACAGGGGTTGTAGAGGTCGACCTCGACCTCGGAGTGGCCGGGGTTGACCCGCAGGCCGACCTCGAGCTTCCTCCCGCTGGCGGCAATGGCCGGCCGGTGGCGGTGCCACTGGCCGATGGAGTTGAAGAGGATGTGATCGGAATGGCGGATCACCCGCTCCATCTGCGAGGCGCTGTACGCCGGGGCGTAGGTGTGGACCTCGCGGCCGAAATCCTCGCGGCCGAGCTGGGCCTCGATCGGTCCGCTGGCGCAGACCCCGTGCAGGCTGCGGGCTATCAGAGGGAAAAGGGCCGGCAGGGCGAATGCCTTCAGCGCCAGCAGGATCTTCGCCCCGGTCCGCTGCTGCACGACCTCGAGGATGGCGCAGTTGCCGGCGATCACCTCTTCGTTGAGCAGGTAGCAGGGCGTCTCCACCCGGTCGGTAAATGCCTGCGGGAAATCGCGGCGCAGTCGTTCGTCCAGTTTGTTCGCCATCCTCAATCCGGCAGCCGGCCGTTAAAATCGACGATCTGCCAGGGCAGCCCGAAGCGGTTCAGGCAGTCCATGAAGCGGTCGGGGTCGAGCTGCTCGACGTTGAAGACCCCTGCGCCCTGCCACTCACCGGTCACCATCAGCATCGCTCCGATCATCGCTGGCACCCCGGTGGTGTAGGACACGGCCTGAGCCTGGACCTCGCGGTAGGCCTCGGCATGGTCGCAGACGTTGTAGATGTAAGTGCGGCTTTCCCTGCCGTTCTTGAGCCCCTTGAAGACGCAGCCGATCACCGCCTTGCCGGTGTAGTTGGTGCCGAGGGAGCCGGGGTCGGGCAGGAGGGCCTTCAGAAAGCGCAGCGGGATGATCTTGTGACCCTCGTAGTCCACCTCGTCAATCCGGGTCATGCCGACGTTCTCCAGCACCTTGAGGTGGGTGAGGTAGGCCTGGCCGAAGGTCATCCAGAAGCGGATGCGCTTCAGGCCCTTGATGTGTTTGACCAGCGACTCCATCTCCTCGTGGTAGAGCAGGTAGCTTTCCCGCGGCCCGGCCTCGGGGT
>CAYYWK010000081.1:0-8727 GCA_964475345.1 uncultured Desulfobulbus sp. | reverse complement strand
CAACGATGGTGCGGGATAACCTGCGGCGGATTATTCAAACCCTCAAGGGGAAGGGTGTCGTCGTGGTGCTTACGGGAATGCAGATGGTGTGGAACCTCGGACCGGCGTACACCGGTGAATTCGACCGAATATATCCCGAACTGGCAAAGGAGGAGGGAGTCATCTTCATGCCGTTTTTCCTCGAAGGGGTGGCGATGCGGCCGGAGTTCAATCAGGATGATGGCCTGCACCCGAACCCGGCCGGCTACCGTATCATCGCTGAGAATGTCGGGCCGTACGTGGAGGAGGCCATTAACACCCTGAAGAGGAAGGGGGGCAGCCCGGGGAACGAGGCGGGTGCGCAGTGAACTCTCTTGAGCGGATCAGCAGCATTGCCAACGAGATCATCCTTGAGAGCATCTCGGACGGCGTATTTACCGTCGACCACGAGTGGCGGATCACTTCCTTCAACAGGGCGGCTGAAGAAATAACCGGCATTCTCAGGAGTGAGGCAATCGGTCGTTTCTGCTGGGAGGTCTTTCGATCCAACATGTGTGAGGGGGACTGTGCCCTGAAGCGGACGATGAAGGAAGGGAAGTCCTTTGTCAACTCGTCGACGTATATCGTCACCAGCGAAGGCCGGCGGATACCTATCTCAGTGTCGACCTCGCTGCTGAAGGATGCCGACGAGCGGGTCCTGGGAGGTGTTGAGACGTTCCGCGACATCAGTGTGGTCGAGGAACTGCGGCGGGAACTCAGCGGTTGCGTCCAACTCGGGGATATGGTCAGCCGCAGTAGTACGATGCGGCACATATTCGGTATTCTCGAGCAGGTTGCGTTGAGCGACAGTACGGTCCTGATCGAGGGAGAAACCGGCACCGGTAAGGAGGTTCTTGCCAAGGCCATTCACAACCTGTCGAAAAGGCGCGACCAGCCATTTGTCGCTATCAACTGTGGCGCCCTGCCGGACACTCTGCTGGAATCGGAACTGTTCGGGTACAGGGCCGGCGCCTTTACCGGGGCCGACCGCGACAAACCGGGGCTGTTCCTGGCGGCTGAAGGCGGAACCCTGCTCCTGGACGAGATGGGTGATACCAGCCCGGCCTTCCAGGTCAAACTGCTGCGCGTCCTTGAGGAAAGAGAGTTTCTACCGCTGGGCGGTGTGGACAGGATCCGCAGCAACGTCCGGGTCATTGCCGCCACCAACCGCGACCTCTCACAGCTGGTGGGAGAGGGGATGTTCAGGCGGGACCTGTTCTACCGGATCAACATCATCCATCTCAAACTGCCGCCTCTGCGGGAGCGACGCGAGGACATACCCCTGCTGGTCGACCGGATTGTTGCCAGGATGAACCGTCATAACGACCGGAGTGTTGCCGGAATTGACCAGGAGGCCATGGCGCTGTTGATGGCGCATACGTATCCTGGCAATATCCGGGAGCTTGAGAATATCATCGAGCATGCCTTCGTCCTTTGCGGTAACGACACGATCGGTCTGCGGCACCTTCCTGCCGGGGTGGTTCTGCTGCCGAGAAACCAAGGCTCATCGCTGGAGCCGTCCATTGGCAGCGGAGGAGTGAACCTCGAGGCTGCTGTCCATTCAACGGAGGCTCAGATCATTCTCGAGTCCCTTGAACGGAATGGCTATAACCGGCGAGCGACTGCCGAGGAACTGGGAATGCACACCACCACCCTGTTCCGACGTCTGCGGCGGCTGGGGATTCAACTCCCGGACCGCGATGGCCGATCGGTGCGCAACATGGCGCGAAAATAATTGCAACAACGCAACACTCTGCATCAATTTGCATCACTATAGCATTGCATTCATGCAATCATATGGTTCGGTGACCCGCCTGTTGATCATCCCCTTATTTCTGGGATATCTATTATTTTCAGATAATTATTAAACAGTCGCATTTCTGGTGTTCCTCTGGCACGGCTTTTGATGTGCATATGCATAAAACAAACCAGGGGGGATGGCCATGCGCGTTGCCATGACAGTGTGGGGCGACCGGATTTCGCCGGTGCTGGACAGTGCACGGACCCTGCTCGTAGCCGAGATCGCGGGGGGAAAGGTTGTCGAGAGAAGGCTGGAGTTTTTTGAGGCCGGTTATCTTCCCCAATTGATTCATATTATTCGGCAAAATGGCGTGGAACTGCTGATCTGCGGGGCGGTGTCTCGGGAACTGGCGAGCCGTATCGAAACCTGCAATGTGGAGCTTGTTCCTTTCCTGGCGGGCGATGCGGAACTGATTCTGGAAACCTATGCCCGGGGACAGTCGATTGCGGTGTTCGCAATGCCGGGCTGTCGCTGTGCTGGAAGATGCAGGCTGTTGACTGACGATGCCTGCCGGCAGAAGCGAAACTTCTGTCATGGCTGATCCGGGTGTACTGTTTCATCACTCACAGGTGGGAGGTTTGGATATGCCGGGCATGAATCGGAAGGGAGCAGGACGTGGTGCGATGCAGGGACGGCCAGGCAACAGATGTGATCAGGCCGGAGAAACTGTCCCCAGGGGGCAGAAAATGGGGCAGCGTGGCGAAGGGGGACAAGGTGTTTGCAGGAAATTGCCGGGCGGCGGCCAGGGGCAGGGGCTTGGCCGGGAAAATGCCTGCCGTTTTCAGCCGGTCAACGGCAAAGACATGTCGGTTAATCCTGCCGCGGTACAAAAAAGCAGGGCAGAGAACGGATCAGGTCGGGAAACCGATCCCAACCAGCAGGCCCTTGACGAAATCATGGATGCCGTGCGGCAGATGGAAATGCGCCCGAAAGGGCAAAGATAGGGGGAATTGATGTTGCGCATTTTACTGGCAGGCAGGGGAATGGCAGATCTGGCCTCGTTAGCGGCAGGTCTTAAGGAGGATCGCCGGGCAGAGCTCACCTTCGTCGACTCGGCTGCAGCAGCCTTCGATTCGGTCGGCAGGGGGCAGATCGATCTGGCGATTGTCGGTGAGGAACTGGTGGATGCCAGCCCGGTGGAGTGCATTACGCAAATGGTCCGTTGCAATCCGATGATCAATTGCGCGATGATCAGCGGCATGGATCACGATGCCTTTCACGAGGCCACCGAGGGGCTCGGCATCCTGATGCAGCTGCCTCCAGCGCCTTCGCAGGAAGATGCCACCGCTCTGCTGGCCAAGGTCGATTCCATCGCCATGCAGCTCAGCGGACTGGCAGGCAAGGGAGGCGTGAAATGATCATCAGTGTGGCCAGTGGCAAAGGAGGCACCGGCAAGACCACGGTTGCCACCAACCTGGCGGTGAGTCTCGAAGGTGAATGCGCCCTGCTCGACTGTGACGTGGAAGAACCGAATGCCCACCTGTTTTTGCATCCGCAGGTGGATCGATCGGAGACCGTGACCACCTTTGTGCCGGTGGTGGATGCAAGCCTATGCACCGCATGTCGAAAGTGCGCAGAAATATGTCGATTCAGGTCTATCGCCGTGGTTGCAGGCAAGGTCCTGGTGTTTCCGGAACTGTGCCACAGTTGCGGTGGCTGTCAGGTAGTATGCCCCGAAAACGCAATCTCAGATGGACAAAGGGAGTTGGGGGTTATCGAGTGGGGAGTGGGAACGGGAGTGCCGATGGTCCAGGGACGGATCAGGGTCGGTGAGGCAATGTCGCCGCCGCTGATCCGTAAAGTCCGCGCCGGCGCAGATGGCGCGGCAACCGATGACCTTGTCATCATCGATGCCCCTCCGGGGACCTCCTGCCCGGTGATCGCTGCGATGCGCGGGGCCGATTTTGTCCTGATGGTGACGGAGCCGACTCCGTTCGGTCTGCATGACCTCAAACTGGCCCTCGGAGCAGTGCGGATGCTCGGCATCCCATGCGGTTTGGTGATCAATCGTGCTGACATGGGCGATGACCAGGTGCGTCAATATGCGGCGAGAGAGTGTCTGCCGATACTGCTCGAGATCCCCTTCGACAGGAAGATCGCAGAAGCTTACTCCTGTGGTCGAATGATCGTCGAAGTCATGCCGGAATGGAAGGAGAGGTTCAGGGAAATGTACCGGCAGATCAGGATTGAAATAGTGGCGAATGGATGGCGGAGGAACGGGCGATGAGAGAGCTGGTTGTGGTTTCCGGCAAGGGCGGAACGGGAAAGACAAGTCTCACCGCGGTGTTTTCGGTTCTGGCCGAAAATCATATCGTCTGCGACGCCGATGTCGATGCGGCGGATCTTCATCTGTTGCTGGAGCCGGAGGTCATGGAGCGGCACGACTTCATGGGCGGCGGCAAGGCTGTCGTCGACCCCGGGCGGTGCACGCGTTGCGGCCAGTGCCGCGAACTCTGCCGTTTTGCAGCTATTGACGACGATTTTGTTGTCGATCCGATAGCCTGCGAGGGCTGTGGGGTCTGCGTGGACCTTTGTCCGGTAGGGGCCATTGATTTCCCGATCCAGAAATGCGGCGAATGGTTTGTCTCTTGCACTCGTGTTGCCCCGATGATTCATGCCCGCCTGGGCATTGCTGAGGAGAACTCGGGAAAACTGGTCAGCCTCATTCGTCAGGAGGCGAAGAAACATGCTGAGGAGCAGGAGCGGGACTTGATAATCACCGATGGTCCTCCCGGTATCGGTTGTCCGGTAATCGCGGCGATCGGTGGAGCGACTGCTCTTGTTATGGTGGTCGAGCCGACGGTCTCGGGCGTCCACGACATGGTTCGCCTGGTGGATCTGGCCAGGCATTTCAGGGTTCCCTGCCTGCTGTGCGTCAACAAGTTCGATCTCAATCTGCAGATGACGGAGCGGCTGGAAGAGATGGCACGGGAATGGCAGATGACCGTGGTTGGCAGGGTTCCGTTTGACCCGCTTTTCACCGAAGCGATGATCGCCGGCCGGACGATTGTCGAATACCGGGATGGTGCACCGGTTGCCGTGGCGGTGCGGGAAATATGGCAGAACATCCTGGACTCGCCGGCTATGAACAGTTACGGAATACGTCGAATGGCGTAAAACTCATACCACTACAATCAATCTATTGAAGGAGAACAATCATGGCACGGATACGTATTGCAATTCCCTCTGAGGGACAGGGCGGGCTCGATGGCTTGAGATCCGGACATTTCGGACACTGTGATGTCTTCACCTTTATCGACCTGGAGAATGGGGAGATCAAGGAGGTGTCGACCATACCCAATGTCGAGCATTCTCAGGGCGGCTGCATGGTCCCCGTCAACCTGCTGGCTCAGCACCAGGTAAATGCGCTGGTGGTCGGCGGTATCGGGATGCGGCCGTTGATGGGGTTCCGTCAGGTCGGGATTACAGTTTACCATGAGGATCAGCGGGTGGAAATCAGGCCGGTGGTGATGGACCTCATCGCCGGCAAGATCCCGGTCATCGATGACAACCAGGTCTGTGGCGGCGGAAATCGCTGACAGGGAGGGAAAGATGAAGATAGCAGTTACCGCCAAGGGAAAAGAGCTTTCTTCCGCGGTTGACCCCCGTTTCGGCAGGGCCGCCTACATCCTGATCGTTGACAGCGAAACGATGGGTTGTGTGGTTCTCGACAATTCGGTCAACGTCAATGCCTTCAAGGGGGCAGGGATTCAGGCGGCGACGATGATCTGCGAAAATGGCGCTGAGGTTTTGCTGACTGGGTATTGTGGGCCGAATGCCTTCCGGACTCTGGAGGCGGCCGGCGTCAAGGTCGGCAGTGACACCGTCGGTACGGTGGCCGAGGCAGTTGACAACTTCAAGCGGGGAAATGTCCGTTTCAGTGAATCGGCCAACGCCGAGGGGCACTGGTAGAGATGCCGTCTTGCCCGGTCCCGTGGGAGGCGCAAAAGAGAGAAGGTCAGGATATGGCAATGAACGATGAGGAATTTGAGGCAATCGTCGCCAGGCTGCAGCAAAAGGTTTTCGATGAGACCCGGAAGGCCTATGGCGACAACGGATTCGAGCGATGGCGCGAGCCCCGCTTTCATGGCCGGATGGAGGATGCCGACAGTCATGCGCGGATCACTGGAAGGTGTGGTGATACGATGGAAATTTTCCTGAAGTTCAGGAACGGTACAGTGGAGAAAGCCACCTACGCCACTGACGGCTGCGGTTCGAGTGCCCTGTGCGGGTCATTTGCCGCCGAGCTGGCCATCGGCTGCAACCCTGATGAAATCAGCCGGATTGACGGAGAGGAAATCCTGGGAAAGATCGGCACGTTCCCGAAAGAGGATGAGCACTGTGCGGCCCTGGCTGCCGAGACCCTCCAGGAAGCTCTTCACAGGTACATGCTGAAGACGAGCGGGGGGAAGGAGTAAAGGAAGGCGCGCAGTAACTGTCGATCCGGGCAGTCACCGCAGGGACTCACGTCATTTCAGAACCGGCGCTGCAGGAGATCATTGATCCTTCGGATGTCATCGAGGTCGAAGGCGTCTGGATCGAAATCAGGGCCGAACCAGCTCCGCGTTGCCCTGTAATCGGGGTGGTTCGGCTTCTTGAGGATTTTCATCTGTTCCAGGTAGAACGGCATGCCGCCGCAGTCCTCAGGAGGACAGGCCCGCCTGCCGGTCAGCAGTCTTGGCCGGCAGGTGTCCGCCGTCGGCGGGAGCCTCTTTTCGAGTTCTATCTGGTGCTCCCAGCAATCCCCCATGTCGTATACATAGAGAAATGACGGCTGCAACCGGGCGCCCAGGCTCTCGAGGGTGACGCTGCGTTCATCGTGTCTTCGGATCTCCTGCCAGTGGACTTCCTCGCTCGGCAGGGCATACAGCTCATCATCGATGTCGAAGTGATGCAGATGGCAGTCTTTCCACCCCATGCAGATCTGGATGATGGCATGGAAGTCGGCGAGGCTGGCCGCCCCCGGGACCTGAATACGTCTCCAGATCTGCGGCCTGGCACCGACTAGTGATACTCTGAACTGTAAGACCGTGCCGGGGGCAGGGCTCTTCTTCGCCGTTCCAGGAAACCTGCCGCGGATGACCTGCCCTTTTTTCGCCGGTAGCCTGTCTTCAGTCGGGGGACAGCACTGCTTTTGATCGCTGCCGCAGCATCCGGGGGGGGCGTCGTCTGTTCTTGGCTGGCGGAGCTGTATAAGGTTTGATTTCCGTGAACCGGCGGCACTCCTTCTGCTGTCCATAAACCTGGAAAACTCCTGCAGGGTTTCCACAGCCATCGGCAGCGAGGCGAGGAGGATGGTGAGCTG
The DNA here is from genome assembly GCA_964475345.1 of uncultured Desulfobulbus sp. Classification (GTDB taxonomy): domain Bacteria; phylum Desulfobacterota; class Desulfobulbia; order Desulfobulbales; family Desulfocapsaceae; genus Desulfoprunum. The sequence continues at coordinate 1,603 of CAYYWK010000081.1, read as the reverse complement.
CCTGGTGGCGAGTTCCTCCTCGTTCGTCGCAGTGTCACCAAAGGCCTCCCGCAGGATGTCTGCCGGCAGCGTGTCGAAATAGGCTGCGCTGATCTCTGGATCGAGCAGGCCATCAATGATCATCAGACTGGACATCAGGGCGTAGGCCATGTCTTCCGGCAACTCTGGAGAATCGTCCAGTTCCCAGATTTCAGGCCGCAGGGAAAGGGCAACGCTCAGACCGGACACCCAGGAAAAAACCGCATCGTACTCGGCCGGTTTGAGCGCCATGATGTTGAAGGGGAAATGCAGCGTGCCTGCATGGGATGCATCGATAAATGCAGCGTAAACCTGCATCAGGCAGCCGAGCATTTCCTGCATTTGTGCCGGCGTGCGATAGACCGGTCCTTCCTCGCCGAAGATCGGTCCGATCCATTCGCTGGGCAGAATGATGTCAGGGGTGATCGCGATCCCGAAAAGGTATCCCGTCAATTCATCATAATCAAATGCCTCCCGGGGATTCGGAGACAAAGCGAGGAGCCTGACCAGGAGCTTCTTCTGCTTGGCGGTTATCGGCGGTTTCATGTGGTTTGTCCGTGGAGAATGGGATTGACTGCGGTTAACACTAAGTTATGGGACGAGGTCTGGAATGGGAAGAGGAATTTGCGCTGGAACCATCGGGGTATGCTGCAAGTCTCACGGCTGCCGGGAGACGGCCGCCTATGGAACAGCCGTCGGCAGAGGATCAGCGGCGCCCCCTCATCCTCATCAAACGGCCTTTTTCTTGAATTCTTCCTTATTCAGGCCGAGGCGTTTCATCTTGTTGTAGAGGCCGCGTGGATTCAGACCGGCAAGCTGTGCGGCCCGGTTGATGCGTCCCTGGCTCTTGGTAAGCACCATCCGCAGATATAGATCCTCGACCTCGTCCATCACCTCCTGTTGTACCTGGTTGAGGGGCTTACCTTTCCAGGAACCGGGGGCCGCTTTTTCACCATTGGGGTGGGTGAGGGAAAAATAATCCTCGGCATGGAATACGCTGGGAAGGTCCTGCAGGGTAATCTCGTCAGTTGTGCAGAGGAGCATCGACCGTTCAATAACGTTCATCAACTCGCGGATATTCCCCGGCCATTCGTACCGGCAGAGGGCCTTCATCGTCGGTTCGGAGATCTGCCTGACATCGCGGCCGATCTTGCGCTGAAAGTTCAGGATGAAGCGACGGGCCAGCGATGGGATATCTTCCCTGCGGTATCTCAGCGAGGGTATGCGCAGGGTGACGACGGAGATGCGGTAGAAGAGATCTTTTCTGAAGTTCCCCTTGGCCACTTCCTCCTCGAGGTCACGGTTGGTGGCGGCGATGACCCGGACATCGACCCAGGTGGACTTTTCGGCGCCGATCGGGCGGATCTCGTAATCCTGGAGAACTCGCAGCAGCTTGGCCTGGAGGTGCAGCGGCATCTCGCCGATTTCGTCGAGAAAGATAGTGCCGCCATGAGCCTGCTCAAAGGCGCCCCTTCTGGAACGGGTGGCGCCGGTGAAGGCCCCCTGCTTGTGGCCGAACAGTTCGCTCTCAAGGAGCTGCTCCGGAAGAGCCGCGGTGTTAACGGCAATGAAGGGCCCCATCGCC
>CAYYWK010000080.1:0-8736 GCA_964475345.1 uncultured Desulfobulbus sp. | reverse complement strand
GCCGAACCGCTCGATGACGACTGGCGCCGCAGGATTGAAGCCACCAATGAACAGCTGGCGGCGAAAGGAATGCGGGTGCTGGGAGTGGCCTGCCGGATGCTGGATGACCTCCTACCGGCCTCTCAAATCGAGGAAAAACTCACCTTTGTCGGCATGTTCGGGATGATCGACCCGCCGCGCCCGGAAGTGAAGGACGCCGTTGCCCTGACCAGGAGCGCCGGAATCCGCACGGTGATGATTACCGGCGATCACCCGCTCACTGCCGCCGAGATCGCCCGTCAGCTCGGCATTTCCGATACCGGCACCGCCATTACCGGCGCGGAACTTGAGAAGATGCCCTTCGATGAGCTGAAAGCGCGGGTGGAGGAGGTCAATGTCTTCGCCCGGGTCTCGCCTGAGCACAAGATCAGGATCGTCCAGGCCTTTCAGGAGCGCGGTCACATCGCCTCGATGACCGGCGACGGCGTCAATGACGCCCCTGCCCTGCGGCGCGCCAATATCGGCGTGGCGATGGGCATCACCGGCACCGACGTCTCCAAGGAGGCAAGCGACCTGGTGCTCCTTGACGACAACTTCGCGACCATCGTCGCCGCCGTCAAGGAAGGACGCACCATCTACGACAATATCCGCAAATTCGTGCGCTTCAGCGTCGCCGGCAACATCGGCAAGGTGCTGGTTATGCTCATCGCCCCGTTCCTCGGCAAGCCCATCCCGCTGCTGCCGCTGCAGCTGCTGTGGCTCAACCTGCTGACAGACGGCCTGCTTGGACTGGGCATGGGTGTCGAAAAAGCGGAAGGCGACACCATGCGGCGCCCGCCCTACTCGCCGAGCGAGGGTGTGTTCAGCCGGGGAGCCGGCAGGCAGACCATCTGGGTCGGCGTTGCCATCGGCGCTATCGGGCTTGGTCTGGGCTCCTGGTATTTCTCCAGCGGCAGCCCGGCCTGGCAGACCATGATCTTCACCTCGCTGGCCTTCGCCCAGGTCGGCCAGGCGCTGGCCAGTCGCTCCACCCGCGAGTCGCTGTTCGCCGTCGGGCTGACCACCAACCCGTTGCTGCTGGGCATGGCCGTGCTGGTCAGTGTCCTGCAGCTGGCCGTCATCTACATTCCGCCGGTGGCGGAATTCTTTGGCGTCATTCCGCTCAGCGCCGGCGACCTCGCCCTGGCGGTCAGCTCAGGTGTGCTGGTGTTCCTGCTGATCGAGATGGAAAAGAAACTGGTCGGGAGTTCCGCCAGGGCCAAGCGACAATAACGCAGGTCCGTCTCTCACTCCTGTTCATCGACCGTGTCGCTTGTCAGGAGTGCCTGCTCATGCCGCAACCTCATCTCCTCCTCCAGCGACTACCGTTTTCATCCTCTGCCACGGTTCACTTTGATCGAGTGAAACCTTCAAGGTTTTATCTTTACTTACAAAGTATTGATTGGAACTATTGAGAAATCATGATAAAAATTGCTATATTCAACCTTGAATGAGAATACGAATCATTCATGCACTCTCTGCAGACACCTGTCTACTCCGGCAGTATCGTCAGCGGAAAGAATCTGAAATTGCCGCATTTCTCCCGGTGAGACCCAGTAATGTTCAGAAAAAGTCCACAACCTCGACTCAATCTCGAAAGCCTTGAAGAGCGGATCTTCTTCGACGCCAACCCCCTGCTGGCCGCAGTTGATGCGCCAGCTGACACTCCTCCGGTCGACCAGCCAGACCCATCCGCACCGACAGACGGCGCCGATTGCAGCACGGATATACCTGAACAGCATGCTGAGCCGGAAATCGAGACAGCGACGGAAACGACCGTCGAGACTTCTCAATCTAAGCCGCCGGAAGACGTGGCAACAGCAACCGAGCCCACAACGGTCATCCCGCAGACAAGCGAGGCCGATGGTGCAGGCGGGGAAGAAAGCGAGTCGCCCGCAGATACCGTAACCGAGACCACATCCGGAGAGCGGGCCGGCGAAACGGAGACCGTACTGCCCCTGCAACCGACCGGCGCCGACGCGCTGTCCGCCGAGACAGCCCAGGACGAGGCAGCCGCAACTCCATCCGAAGCTGCCGGATCGGTCGACACGATTGTCTTTGTCGACGATTCCGTCAACGATTCAAAAACACTGGAAGAAGGGCTGCAGGAAGATGTCGAAGCCTACGGGGAATCCCGGTCGACACTCTTCGTCACGTTGGATTCGACCGGAGACGAGGTGCAGCAGATTACCGACACCCTGGCCCGGCACAGCAAGCTCTCCGGCATCCATATCCTCTCCCACGGCAGCACCGGCAGCCTGATCCTGGGCAACACCGTTCTCGATGCCGGAAATCTTGATCAGTACTCCGAGCTGCTGGCCAAATGGGGCGACGCCCTCGACGACAACGGCGACATCCTGCTCTATGGCTGCACCATCGCTAAGGATGGAGCCGGAAACGATTTCATCGACGCCCTTGCCGATCTGACCGGCGCCGATATCGCCGCCTCGGACGACCCCACGGGCAATCCCTCCAGCGGCGGCGACTGGGATCTCGAGGTCAGCACCGGCCCGGTCGAATCACACGTCCTGAAGGATGCGGGCGGTGATTGGGACGGGCTGCTGGCGCCGCCAATCCCGACAGTTTCTGTTTCAATGCCCGCCGAAGGGTTGATCGAAGAAAATATCAACTTTTCGGTCACTTTTGACAACTCGGCCACGGCAGGTACCCCAACCGACCCTAAAATCGGCTACGGCCCCTATATCGACGTCTATGTTCCCGTGGGCCTGGATGTGCAGGGATCCCCGACCTACGCCGGGGCCGCCCTCAGTTTCAGGGAGTTCACCTGGAACAGCACCACCCAGCGCTGGGTCAGCGGCTCGACGGTCATCGACCCGACTGCCGGCAGCACCGACAGACATCCCTTCGACACCGCCACGGGGGCGCGGCAGATTCCTCTCAAGGCCGGGACCCATCAGGGCGATACCTGGTACGTTATTGAACTGCCCTTCGGATCGTTCACTCCCGAACAACCGGCCATCAGCGTTTCGTTCACCGCCGAGATCGACGAAGATGCCGTGGCCGGAGTTGACGGGGTAGCGGATGCCGCCAATTACGCCCCCGGCGACGCCGTTGTCGGCTCGCCGCTCACGGTCACCGCCCGCGGTGGTTTCCGCTTCGGGGCAGATGAGCTGAACAACCCCAACGCCGACCCGATTATTGTCCAGGGACCGGAGGCGAGCAACAGCGTCACCCCGACCCTGATGCGGGTGACGAAGACCTCGGATGCCCCGGAAGGCCAGACCGCCACCGGACCGAACTTTCCGGTCACCTACACGGTGACCGTGGATATCGCTCCCGGCCAGACCGTCTCCGACCTGGTGCTCAACGACTATCTGCCCGACAACGCCTATTACCGCAACGACTATGTTGTCACCGGGGCAACGGTGGACACTACTGCCGCCAGTTATTCCCTGCCCGATGCCTGGCAGGCCAACACCTCCCCTGACAACGACTTTTTCCTGCCCCTGGGCAGCGTCACCGGAAACAGCAGCGACGGCGTTACCGAAATCACCCTGACCTATTCGGTGTATTACGGGGAGACCACCGCCAATTCGACAGCCGTGATCAATCCGGGCTCCGGCGACGATGCCGTGGCATTGAACGAGGCCAAGGCCGCAGGGACATACGACCACCCTCTGAACGGCAGCCAGACCGTCACTGCCGGGGACGCGAGCGGCAACGACGGCGGCCCGGGGACACTGGACCCCGACGGTTCTGACCACCAGATTCAGCTCAACTCGATCACCGCCAGGAAAAGCGTCGAGATAACGACCGATAGTTTTACCCCGGGACTTTCTCCGGGTGATGTACTGACCTATACCATCCGGTTCGAGATTTCCGATTATTTCGGTTTCGAAGACATCCATGTCGTCGACACTCTTGGCGACGGGCAACGCCTGAGCACGACCTACGACCCGCAGCTGACCGTGTTTGCAAACGGCGCGTCGCAAGGCTACAACTGGAATCTCGCAGCCCCTGCCAATATCGCCATCAACCGCTCAGGAATTGACGGCAGGACCACCATCGATTTTGACGTTTCCGGCCTGCTCGGCGGCAGCGGGGAACTGTACGGCGACCTGTTTGACGGCGCTCCCGGCACCGGACCGACGGCATATGTCGGCCGGCCCGGAAACGGCACCTACGGAGTCATCACCTTCCAGGCCATTGTCGAGGATGATTACCTGGCGGTCAGCGGCGATCACAGTGTCGACGCCCGCGACCCCATCGACAACGATGTCACCATCACCGGCGCGGTCCTGGATAAAGACAGTGCCGCGCCCGGCGGCAATTACGCCCCCACCGGCTTGACGGAATCGGACACTTCCGCCACCCATCTGGTGATCCAGGGCATCACCTCAGCCAAAGACATATCCCATATCAACGGCATTGCTGTTGCCGGCAGTCCCGCCATCAGCCCGGGCGACGTGGTCACCTACCATTTGCTGATGACCATTCCCACCGGGAGCATCGAGGATTTTGTCCTCACCGACTACCTGCCTCTCCCCGTCTATCGCGTGGCGGAGTTCGGCGCTACCGATTTCGCCAATTTCCTCACCCTTGGCTCCGCAGTCGATCCCGCCTCCATCGATCTCACCCAGGGCGGGAGGATCTACTGGGGAACGGGCACCGATCTGCAACTGGCGCCGGGTCTTGTTTTCAACAGTGGCTGGGTGGATTCCGACCCGGTCACGCCGGGCGATCAGTGGAAACCGACCACGGTCGATACCAATGGAGCTGCCAACAGCCTGGCCATCAATCTCGGGACGTTTGATTCCCTGGCTGACAGGGCGTACCAGTTGGAGGTGTACATCACCGCCACCGTCCAGAACGCCCCCTTCGCCGACGGCCTCAACCTGACCAACCAGGCAACCTGGCAGTACAACAACACCTTCGGCGAAGGGACAAGCACGGACGGGATTGTCCAGATCGAGCTGGCAGCCCCGGAACTCTCCATCACCAAGGGTGTCATTGCGACAGACAGCGGAGTCGGCGTTTTTTCCCCGGCTCCTGCCGAGAGTCTCGCCGATCTGACGGTGAATGCGCCGGGCAGCGCCAATTCTCTGACCTTTGCAGGTGGTGGCAATGTGTCGGCCGCCGAGATTCTCGCCAGCCCGATGGATTCCAACCTGGCCGGCGTCGATGGCGCGGATCTGGTGACCTTTGCCGTGTCGGTGGCCAACTCCGGGGCCAGCGCGGCCTATGGCCTCCAGGTGCATGACACCCTGCCGGGCACGGGATTTCTCACCCCGGTATCTCTTGCCGCGATGAACCTGCAGGTCTGGAGCGGGACCGGCGCCAAACTGGTCAGCGGCACCGGCTATTCCGCAACGCTGAACGGCGACGGCTCCCTGGATATCGTTTTCGATGCCGCCAACGGAATCCTTGATGGCGACAGGCTTGGAGCAGTCGCCGACGGGACGGTTGGCGACGATCTCTTCATCATCACCTACGATCTGCAGGTGGACAACGAGACGGCAGTGGATGCCGATATGGTGCAGGCCGGCTCCCGGCATACCAACACCGCCTCCATCACGTATTTCACAGGCAAACAAAGCGAGGTCGGGACAGCAAACTCAAACTGGGTCGATCCGACGGATCCCCCCAAGGACGATGCCATCGTCACCATCGCCACCCCGACCATCACCAAGTCCCTGGGAGGCACGGAAATCATCGAACCCGGCAATTCCGCCCTCAACCAGGCGGTTATCGGCGAACTCGTCACCTACACCATCACCCTGACCGTTCCAGAAGGACGGACAGGCCTGGCGGACAGCATCGACAATGGCACGATTCTCCGGGATACCCTCGACAGCGGGCTGGCCTTTGTAGACGTCACCTCGGTCACCGCAAGCGCCGGGCTGTCGCTTTCCGGGCCTGCCGGCACCGGCCTGCCGAGTGTTTCCACAACGCCTGACAATACGGTGATCAGCGCTGTGGGAGGAGAGATTGCCTTCCATCTCGGACAGATCACAAACAGCAGCACCGACAATTCTTCGCCAGAAACCATCACCATCACCTACCGGGTCGTGGTGCTCGACACCTTGAACAACCAGGCCGGCCAGCAGCGCAACAACAGCCTCGATATCGACTGGAACAACGGGACCGGGGTGCAGGATCTGGCTAATGTTTCGGCAGGCAACATCACCATCGTCGAACCGACCCTGAGCATCACCAAACTGGTCGCCAACGCCACCGACGGCACGGGGTTCGTGGCTTCGGCGACGGGTGACTCCGGTGATACCATGCAGTACCGGATCACCATCGGCAACGGCAATGCCGCAACTGACACGACTGCCTTTGACATCAGCGTCAGCGATTCGATACCCCCTTCGCTGAGCAGCCTCTCCATTGTCAGCGTGACCTCCGCAGGAACCGGCGCCGTCAGACTCACCGGAGCGGCCAGCCTCGATGCGGCCTTTCAGCTCAGCGGCAACACGCTGATCCTGGCTCCTGCCGCCAATATCGACATGGAGAAAGACTCCACGATCACCATCACCGTGCAGGGTATCTTCACCGGCGCCACCGGCGATGTGATCACCAACACCGCCGAGGTACGCTGGACCAGCTTGGACGGCGCGGTTACCGATCGCTCGGACTACAACAACGCCAGCGACGAGCGCGACGGCAGCGACGGGCTGCTCGCCGGCGGGACGCTGAACGACTATCGGGTTCGGAGTACCGCCGATATCGAATCGCCGCCTCTGGTCTACAAGACCATCATCGCGACTTCCGAAGCCAATACGGAGCCAAACCCGATCGCGGTCCCGGGGGTCACCACTGCCTCCACCTCCATCGGCGAGCTTGTCCGGTATCGTCTCTACGTCAGTCTCGGCGAGGGTGACACCGATAATTTCCAGATTCAGGACAATCTCCCCGCCGGCATCCGCTTCCTCAACGACGGCAGCGCCAGCTGGACCTTTATCGCTTCGACCGCAGGCAATATGTCATCAACCGGCATCACCGATATCTCCGGGTTGGGCAGCTCAGCCTTCGTCACCGGTAACGGCACAACGCTTGCAACGCTTTCCTCGGCGAGCATTACCGGCACCTTCGCCGACAGCAACATCGCCACCTCCTTCAATGGATCAGGCCTTGCAGACGCCACCCTGTATGCCAGCGGACAGGACGTCTATTTCCGTTTCGGCGACATCGTCAACGATGATCGGGACACGGATCTCGAGTTTGTCGTGGTCGAGTTCAACGCCCTGGTTGAAAACATCGCCGACAATCAGGATGGAAACGATCTTGACAACACCTTTACCGTGCTGGTGGATACCCAGCTGTCTGGCGATGGGATTCCGGGGTATGTGTCGGTGACGATCGACACTGACCGGAGCGGCACCCGCAGCGCCGGCGATACCGCGGTCAGCGCCACCGACACCGACAACAACGCCGGCACTGGCACAGACATCCCGGCACTGTCGAACAGCGCCACCGTCGCGATAGTCGAACCGCTGCTGTCAATCGACAAAACGATTACAGCCACAACCGGCTCAGTTGTCACCTACCAGGTTGTCGTCACCAATACCGGCACCGCGGACGCTTTTGACGCAACCGTCACCGATGTACTGCCGCCTGCCGATCTCGACCTGATCGTCGGCAGCATCGCCATCACCCCCGGTGGCGGGGCCTCTGCAGGGACTGCCAATCATGACGATTCCGCCAACCGCCTGGAATTCGCAGATCTCGACATTCCGGTTGGCGGTACGGTCACGATCAGCTACCAGGCAACCCTGCTCTCAACCACCAGCGGTGCGACGACCATCGACAACACCGCCAGCACGACATGGACCAGCCTGCCGGATTCCAAGGGCACCGCAGGCACGTCGGGATTTTTCGGGACAGTGGCCGGCACAATCGGCGGCTCGGGAGACGCGACAGGCGAACGCAATGGCTCCGGAGGCGTCAACGACTACGCGGCCAGCGACAGCGAACGGCTCGGTTCGCTGGGGGACCGGGTGTATCTCGACCTGGACGGTGACGGTGTGCAGGATGGCGGAGAATCAGGCATCGCCGGCGTAGCGGTCACTGTGCGCTGGGAAGGGGCGGATGGTGTTTTCGGCACCATCGACGACAGCGTGATTACGGTCCTTACTGGGACTGACGGGATCTGGACGGTGGCCGGACTGCCGGTCGGCCCCGGGCAGGATTTCCGGGTGAGCGTCCCCATCACGATCGCCGGCATGGCAGTCACTGACGTGCGTGACAATGGCGGCGCCGCAAACCCTAACCCCGACGGCCTCGGCAACGGGATCTCGGCGGTCACGCTCTCCGGCGTGAATGCCGCCACCTCCAATAACCGTCTCCAGGATTTCGGCTACCGCGGCACTGCTTCGCTGGGTGACCGTGTGTATATCGATGCCGACGGGGATGGGGTGCAGGACGGCAACGGCCTGGAACCGAGCCTGCCAGGCGTGCAGGTCAATCTGACCTGGGCAGGCCTTGACGGAGATCTCGCCACCGGCGCCGACAACATCACCTTGACAAGCATCAGCACGCGTCCGGCCCTGCCCGGTGATCCCAATTATCTGTTCCAGTTCCTGCCCTCGGGCAATTACTCTGTGACAGTGGCAGCCACTGGAGGCAGCGGTGGCGTCCCGGACAATATGGCCCTGACCGACTCCGTCGACGGCAACGGCCTGAGTGCCGATTCCGCTGTCACCACGAGCCTGGCAGCGGGCGAAAACACGCAGACCATGGATTTCGGCTACCAGG
>CAYYWK010000079.1:0-8738 GCA_964475345.1 uncultured Desulfobulbus sp. | reverse complement strand
TGTGTTCCAGGTGATTTCATCCTGCTGGCCGTGAGTGATGACGGCTGTGGCATGGACAAGGAGACGCTGGGCAATATTTTCGAGCCGTTTTTCACCACCAAGGAGGTGGGAAAAGGCACCGGGCTTGGCCTGGCCACTGTGTACGGCATCGTCAGACAGAATGACGGGCTCATCAATGTCTACAGCGAGCCTGGAAAAGGCACGACCTTCAAAATATATCTGCCTCTCTGCATGGCCGAAGATGCCGGAATGGACGTGTCGAAAACGGCGGCGATCCCTGCCGGCCGCGGCGAAACCGTACTCATCGTCGAGGATGAGTCCTCGATTCTGGAACTGGCCCGGAGAATGCTCGAGCGTTTGGATTACACGGTTTTTGCCGCCGCCACCCCAGCGGAGGCAATGGCTCTGGCGGAAGCACACACCGGTGAGATTCAACTCCTGATCACGGATGTGGTCATGCCCGAGATGAACGGCCGCGAATTGGCCGAGAATCTGCAAACCCACTCTCCTGACCTCTCGGTCTTGTTCATGTCCGGCTACACGGCCAACGTCATCGCCCATCGAGGGGTGCTTGATGAGGGGGTGAATTTCATCCAGAAGCCTTTTTCCAGTCGGGAGCTTGGCTTGAAAGTGCGAAAAGCTCTGGGTGGTGGGACGGAAGAGGGGCCAGGCCCAGCACATGATGAAGGCTGAGAACAACATGGATGAACTGCCCGGCACGGCTCATGCGGCGGACGCAAGCCATCCGTGCCGCTGCTCGGCACTGGACGACGTGAGCGGTCGCCGGCGCCCCATGAACGGGAGGCGGAAGGTCGGCAGGCCCAGCTCGCGCTGGACGATGGCATCGTCGCCGTCCCGCCGCTGCAGCTCAACAGCGGCGGCTCCCGTTGACGACTGGCGGGGGAACTCTGGGAAGAAGCGGTGCTGCGGCAGTCTCTCACTCTCGTCGCGTAGTTCTGCCCACGGGACGGATGGAAACGGTTCGTTGATTTTCAATGCCACGCGGCGGCTCGGCGGTGCAATCCACAGCTGAATGCGTGCTGCCGGTTCACCCGGCGTCGTCGTCCAACTCGGCAAAGATGGTCTCGAACCGGGGGTGGACGGTGTTGAACACCTCGGCGATGGTCGGGTCGAGGGTGACTCCTTTCTCTGAGAGGATGATGTCCACCGCCTTCTGGTGGGAGAACGGCTCCTTGTAGGGCCGTCTCGCCCTGAGTGCGTCGTAGATGTCGGCCACCGCCATGATCCGCGCGCTGAGCGGGATATCTTCGCCGGCCAGCCCGTCCGGGTAGCCGTTGCCGTTCCATTTCTCGTGGTGGTGTCTCGCGATATCGATGCCCATCTCGATCAGGAAGTTGCCGGGGTACATCTTGAGCACGGCCTCCAGGGTCCTGGCGCCGATCAGGGTGTGCTCCTTCATGATGGTAAATTCCTCCTGCGTCAGCCGCCCCGGTTTCAGCAGGATGCTGTCGACGATCCCCACCTTGCCGACGTCGTGCAGCGGGCTGGCATGGTAGATCGCCTCGATGAAGGAGGGGGTGATCAGCGCGGCGCAGCCGGGCACCGCGGCGAGGGTTTCGGCCATCAGCCGGCAGAAGGCCCTGACCCGCTCCAGGTGCAGGCCGGTGTCGTCGTCGCGGGTGTGGCTGAGCTTGGCCAGCGCGAAGATCGCCGCGTGCTGGGCCCGGGTTATTTCCTCGACCTGCCGGGCGACCAGTTCCTGCAGACTGTCGTTGAACCCCCGCAGCTCCTGCTGCGCCCTGCGCAGCTTGATATGGGTGGTGACCCTGGCGAGAACCTCCTCGATCTGGAACGGCTTGGTGATGAAATCGACGGCGCCGAGCTGAAAGCCCCGGGTCTTGTCGGCGGTTTCCGAGAGGGCGGTCAGCAGGATGACCGGGATCGCCCGCATCGCAGGGTCGGCCTGCAGTTCGCGGAGAACGGCGAAGCCGTCGATGCCCGGCATCATCACATCCAGCAGGATCAGGTCGGGTGCGTTCTGCCTGGCCAGGCGCAGGGCGCTGCTACCGTTGGTCGCCACCAGCAGGTCGTACTGGTCGCCCAGCGTGTTCACCAGGATGTCGAGATTGAGCCTGACATCGTCCACCACCAGAACCGTTCCCGTCGTTTCGGTCATTGCCTCTCTCCGCGTGCATTGAGCCTGGCCAGCATGGACGTGGCAATGTCCAGGGCCGGCTCGAAATCATAGAGCGCCACCAGTTGCTCGATATTCTCCATATCCTGCCAGCCATCCTGCCAGCCCATGTCCTTCAGCCGCAGCAGGGCTTCGGTACAGGGGCGCGGCCGGTTGGTCGTGAGCGCCTCGATCAGGCCTTGCAGGCAGGCGACAATCCCATCGATATCATTGACCGGCCCTGGATCCTGGCCCGTGGCCGATGCCTGCCGGCCGCTCCCGGCCAGATGCCTGCCTATGGTTTCGCTCAACGCAGCGAAATCGATGGGTTTGGTGAGATGACCGTCCATGCCCGCGGCGACGATCCGCTCCCCTGCATCGTGGGTGGCATAGGCCGTCAGGGCGATGATCGGCAGTGTCTCCAGACCAGGCAGCATCCGCAGCCGGCGCGCCGTTTCGAAACCGTCCATGCCGGGCATCTGGATGTCCATCAGGACGAGGTCGAAGCGCCGTGCCAAAGCAAGCTCGAGGGCCTGCATGCCGTCTTCTGCCGTCGTCACGACGTATCCGGCTTCTTCCAGAAAATTCTCGGCGATCTGTCGGTTGATGGCATTGTCCTCGACGAGGAGAATGCTTCCCCCCTGCCGGCGGGGAGCTGCGGCGCCATTGCCGTTTTCTGCCTGCCTGGGCTGCGCGCCGGGCGTATTCCGGCAGAGAACTGCGGTGATGGTCGCCAGCAGCGCATTGCGGGACAGCGGTTTCTGGACGGTAGCGGCAGAGGTGCAGCCATCAGCGGTTTGGCGCTCTCCACCCTGCAGGTTTTTGACCATGCAGACGGTGGGAATGCCGTCTCCTGCAACTGTCTGTGCCGCTTCGGCAAGTAGACGGCGATCGCCGGCCGCCTCCGGCAGATCAGCGTCGACAAGGAGCAACGCAACGGCCTGCCGCTGGTCGTCGTCAGCCAGCAGAAGCAAGGCCTCGTCGACGGTGGCGGCGACATCGCACTGCATCCCGAAGGCGCTCAGATAGCCGCGCAGGGCTTCGGCGGCGACGGCGTCGTCCTCCACCACCAGCACCCGCCTGCCCCTGAGCTCAGTCTGGACAGAAGGTGGCAGCGGCTGGGCCTGCGAGACTGCAAAGGGGGCCATCAAGGTGAAGCAGCTGCCCTGGCCCTGGTTGCTCGCCACCTCGAGACTGCCGCCCATCAGCACGGCAAGCCGGCGGGATATCGAGAGACCGAGACCGGTGCCGCCATACTGCCGCGAGATAGAGATGTCGAGCTGGGTGAAGGGGACGAACAATTTTTCGAGCTGCTCAGCGCTGATGCCGATTCCGGTGTCGTGGACGTCGCAGCGCAGAACGGCCTGGCCCTGTTGCACTGGTTGGGCGAGGGTGACTGCGATCCACACCCTGCCGCGCTCGGTGAATTTGGCGGCGTTGCCGGCCAGGTTGATCAGGATCTGGCCGAGCCGCAACGGGTCGCCGACGAGGCGTTCCGGAACATCACCGGCCACCGTGACCACCAGCTCGACATCCTTGTCCTGCAGCTTCGGGGTAATGACGGTGATCAGGTTGTCGAGGACTCCGTGGAGGTCGAATTCGATCTGTTCGAAATCGAGCATTCCCGCCTCGATCTTCGAAAAGTCGAGGATATCGTTGAGGATGCCGAGCAGCGACTTCGCTGCGGTCTCCGCCTTGTGGAGGAAATCCTGCTGCTGCCCGGTGAGCTCGGTGCGCAGGGCCAGGTGCATCATCCCCAACACCGCGTTCATCGGGGTGCGGATCTCATGGCTCATGTTTGCCAGGAAGGCTCCTTTGGCCAGGTTCGCCGCCTCGGCCTGCCTGGCCATCTGTTCGGCGCGGTCGATCGCCTGCTCGAGCTGGCGGTTGGCGTTGAGCAGGTCGTCCTCGGCCTTTTTGCGTTCCCGAATATCGACAAAGCATTCCATCAGCTTGGTGCGATCGTGGATGCGTACCTTCCTGACGGTTTTCAGGACCGGGATATGGCTGCCGTCGGCGGTGATCATGACCCGGTCGGAGTTGTCCACCTGCTGGCCGAGATCGCAGATGGGGCAGGCGTCCCTCTGCGCCGGACACAGGAAGTGGTGGCAGACATGGCCGACAATGCTCGCAGCGTCGGCCTGGAAAAGCTCGGCTGCAAAAGGGTTGACCTGCTCGATGACGCGGGTCTGTTCGTCGATGATGACCAGACCCACCGGCAGGCTTTCCATCAGCGTCCTCTGGACCAGCTCGCTTTCGCGGAGGTTCTTTTCCATCAGCATCCGCGCGGTGATATCCTCCTTGAGGGCGATGAAGTGGGTGATCTCGCCGCTGTCGCTGCGGACCGGCGATATGGTGACCGATTCGCTGTAGAGCGAGCCGTTTTTGTGCCGGTTCTGCAGTTCGCCGCGCCATTCAAGCCCGGAGGCGATGGTCTTCCACAGGTCGCGGTAGACCTCCTTCGGCACCAGGTTCGATTTCATGATCCGCGGGTTCTGTCCCAGCGCCTCTTCCCGGGTGTATCCGGACTGGTGGAAGAATTTTTCGTTGACGTATTCGATGGTGCCGCGGGCATCGGTGATCACCACGCTGATCGGGCTCTGCTCAACGGCCTTGAGGAGCTTGCGGCCTTCCTCCTCGCTCCTGCGCAGGGCCGTCTCGGTGCGCTTGCGTTCGGTGATGTCATGGAAAGCGGTCACCGAGGCGACCACCCGGCCATCCTGGAGGATGGGTCGGCTGGCGACCTCGACGGTGATCATCCTGTGCCGGCTGGTCTCGAAGATTTCCTCGCCGTTGTAGGGTCGACCTGCACTGATCTGGTTGAAGAACGGGCAGGTGCTTTTGTCGGTTCGCTGATGCCAGCTGTTGCGGTGGAACAGGGCATGGGCCTCCTGGCCGATCAGTTCCTCTTCGTCATAGCCGAGCAGCTGACAGGTGGCGGCATTGACCATGGTGATCACGCCGCTGCGGTTCTGAACGTACAGCCCTTCGGCAATGGCGTTGGTGGTTGCCTCGAGATTCTGCTTGGCCCGGTCGAGCGCCCTGGTTCTGGCCCGCAGCCGCCACAGCAGCACCTGGATGACCACCAGGACGGCCACCGCGAAGATCATCAGCAGCAGGTATTCCTGACGGAGTTTCTTGACAATGGTGTCTCGGGTGTAGGCGATCAGGTAGCCGGCAAGCTGGCCGCTGACGTCGTGCATAGGCAAGAGCGTCGCCGTGTACGGCATGCCCTGCAGTGTCTCCGAGACTGTCAGCGGCCGACCGAGGCGCATCGCCTCTACCACGTCCGACCGCCGCCCCAGCAGCCTGTTCAGCTCTGCCGCCTGCCCGGAGAGCGGCGGGGGGCTTTCGGGCAGCACCGCCCTGGCGTCTTCGACCAGGTAGTCGCCATTGATGGCTGCCGGGCTGTACAGCCAGCGCTGCTCCTCGAAGAGGATCTTTTCGGCAAGCTTACGGTTGATGACGTAGGCGTATTCGCGGCCGGGGTTGAGTTGTTTGAGGTTTTCGAGGATCGATTTGATGGTGACGCTGACCTCGACACTGCCAAGGTGCCTGCCATCCAGGGCCAGCGGGAAAATGTAGCGGTAGCCGGAACGCACCTTGCCGCTTTCCATCCCCTGGACGGTACGTTTTTCGGTATTGCAGATACGTACCCCGGGACGGGCCTCGAAGAGCGGGTCACCGTAACGGTCCGGCTGGTGGAAACGAAGAAAGCTGGTGCCGTCGGCGAGGTGGAAATGCAGCTGCAGCAGGTTCAACCTCTGCATGGCCTGGTAGGGTTTGTAGAGAAGGCGGTAGAGTCTGCCGCGGGCGAGGCTGCGTTCGCTCTCGCTGGTTGATCCGGCCTGGGCGAACAGCGTAAGGACCGGCGGGGTGTTCAGGGTGGTGGCATAGAAGCTTTCCATGGCCACCCGGTAGGACTGGATGCTGGCCCGGTAGGCGGTGTCGAGGATAGCCTGCTGCTGGGCAGTGTGGCTCTGTTCCCTCAGCCTCCAGTTATGCAGGAGGACCAGGCCGATGCAGACCGTCGATAGCAGGGCGACCACCAGGTAGGCGAACCAGTCCCAGTCTTTTTTCCGGAACATCGTCTATTCCTTGTTCCTGGTGGGGATGACGGTGCCGCCCTGCAGCCGCCGCACCGGTTCGTAATCCTCGTCACTGGCGGTAACAGCCCCGTGGCGAGGATTACGAACCGGTGCGGCGGTCAACGACTCGCGCAGTGCCTGCACCGTGACCCCGGAGAGTGTGGCCCGGTTGGCGATCAGGCCAAAACCGGGCAGCTCCGGGGTTTCCGCCGCGATGACCAGGCCGAGATGGCTGTATTTCCTGGCAATGGCGGTTTTGAGGCCGCCGGCGGCGTATTCCCCCCTGACAACTGCCAGGGCGACCGTGTCATGCTGATCGAGGTAGCTGTAGCTGTTGTCCTCCAGGTTGCTTCCTCTTTCCCGCAGCATGCCCGAAACCGACAGGTAGCCGCAGGTCGACAGGGGTTGGGTCAGGGCTATCCGGCTGCCGCTGAGGCTGCCGAGATCGATGGCGCTGTCGGCCATGGTGACGATGGCGCAGGTGTACATCGGCTTGCCGGACTTCTCGTTGAAGTGTACCAGCGGCTCGGCCTGCGGGTATCTGGCCCGCAACTCGACATAGGGCAGCGGGCCGAGATAGGCGAGATCGATGGTGCCGGCGACGAATCTGTCGATGATCTCTGCGTAACTGCCGGAATAGACCATCTCGATGGGCCGCTGCAGGCGTTTTTCGAGAAACTGCAGCATCGGTTCGAACTGCTTGACAAGGGTTTCGCGGTTTTCCATGGGCAGCGGGGCAAAGCGGATCGGACGTGTTTCATCCGCTGCCTGGGCATCGTTGCTCAGGCAGCAGGCGATCACCAGCAGGGCGATGCGGCAACGGGTCTTCAGAAGGCTGTTAACGGGCTGTTTCATGAAAGTTTGATGGCAGGTGGAAGGGGCTGCGGCAGTTGAATGTATTTGAGGTTCTTCTATCATCATCCACAGATAGGCAATATTGTCAATCGCTGGCTGTACCTTTGCCTGAGGTTTCTGTCTTTCGGGATGAACTCCTCGTGACGACCCTGCAGGATACCACTGCTCGCCGGTTCAGCGGCCTGCCTGGAGATCATGAAAATCGCTGTTGCGAAAATCGTCACACCGTGGGTATGGTGGCGGCAACTGTTCAGTTTGATGAAACACTTGCCGCAGGACATGCCAGGCCGGTATCCCAGGACAACCTCCTCATGCACCCATATCGACAGGCAGCCATCCCCGGTTTGCTTTCCCGGTTTGGAGATCGGCACACCCAGTGAAATCGTCTTTCGTATCGCGGACATCCCTTGCCAATGTGGCAATTGAAGGCGTGCTGCTGGCCATGGCGGCCTTTCCTTTTCTGCTCGCATCTGCCGGAACCGGTGGAAAAGAGCCCGCAGTCTGGCGAATGGGCGTCGCTGCCGCAGCCTCTTCGTGCTGCCTCTGGGCGTCTTTCTGTTTCTTCCGGAAACGGGTGCTGGGCAAGACCCTGGCGTGTCTTGCCGCTTTCGGCTGCATCGTGGCCGGTCTGCCGTTTTTTCTGGGAGATCCCCGGATTGCCCTGCTGGCCGGCGTCGCCCTGATCCAGGCCGGATTCGCCATTGCCGATTACCATCTCCGCAGGCAGCAGGGATTTCTCAATCAACCGGAAAGCAGGAGCCTGCAACGGGCAAGGGGGGCGTTGTGGACCGTGCTGGCGATGGCGGTCTCGTCCTTCATCCTCGATACGCACGGGCAGGTGACAGGGGAGGTGGCTGTTGCGGCGGCGCTGCTGCTCAGCCAGGGAATGATCGCACACTGGCTATGGAGAAGGCACAGGGAAAGATTGCCTGCATTGGCGCTGACCCTGCCCTGCCTGCTTGCCTGCGCCGGCTGCCTGGCGCTAGTGAACGGACAGGTCAGGCCGACGGCTGTCATCATCAGCCTGACCGCCCTCGCCGTCCTGCCCCGGCCGCAGCGACCTCCCGCCCTGGATGAGCAGTGGTGGGAGCCGCTGCTCAATCACCCGGCACGCATCCTCATCAGCACCTTCCTCGGGCTGTGTTTTTTTGGCGCCGTCGCGCTGCAGATCCCGTGGGCATCGGCGCATGGTGCGATCGACCCGATCGACGCGGTCTTCACCTCGGTAAGCGCGGTCTGCGTCACCGGTCTGACCGTGCTGGACACCCCGAAGGACTTCAGCCTGCTGGGGCAGGCCTTGATTCTCCTGCTTATCCAGTTGGGCGGCTTCGGCATCATGACGATTTCGACGGTCGCTCTGCATGCGATGGGTAAACGGCTGAGCCTGCGGCAGGAGCGGCTCATGACCACGCTGACCGAGACCAGCCACAGCGACCTGATCGATTCACTGCTGCTGATCATCCGCTTCACACTGCTCGTCGAACTGGCCGGGGCTTTCATCCTGGCCGCGGGCTTCCTCAATGCCGGCGACTCCTTGGGGCAGGCCCTCTGGCGTGGGCTCTTCACTGCCGTTTCCGCCTTCTGCAATGCCGGCTTCGCCCTGCAGAGCGACAACCTCATCCCCTATCGCAGTGCACCGCTCATCCTGCACACGGTGGCAG
>CAYYWK010000078.1:0-8750 GCA_964475345.1 uncultured Desulfobulbus sp. | reverse complement strand
ATACATGTCATCCGAATTAATCCACGCCATTATTTCACCAGTTGTATGTGAAAAACCCTTATTTATGGCATGCGCATGTCCTTTATCTTTTTCGGAAACCCAGTAGGACAACTGGCTATCGTATTTTCTAATAATATCAACTGAGTCATCATTACTGCCACCATCTATGATAACATACTCCAAGTTTGGATATTGTTGGCTAAGAACTGATTGAATTGTTTGTTCAAGAAATATGCTTTGGTTAAACGATGGGGTAACTATAGAAATTTTCGGTTGCATTCTATACAATATTCCTTTCTTCGAATCACTCGTGTCTCCGGTATCCAACCAATGGATGACCAATCGATTCTCCATTCTTCTCCCGGGTGCTTATTTTTCCGGGTGAGATTCAGTTTTCTCTACCAAAAGACCGGAGAAAATTTCCTCATGACGATCCAGCCAGGGTCGGACATCGAAACGGTTCACTGCCCTTTGTCGAGCCTGTTGCGAAAAACGCGGCAACTCCGCCGCCACCTTTGAGACGGCCAGGGCCAGCGCAGAGGGGTCTGGGGGGTGATCCTCTTCATAGTCGCAGACCGTCTCACACCCGACACCGGCCTTATCACCAACAAGTTCCGGGACACCGCCGCTGGCGGAATATACCACCGGCACCCCGCAGGCCATGGCTTCGACCACCAGTCGCGGGCATGGGTCGTTGTATTTGGTGTGCAACAGGATGTGATGGTTCCGGAAAAGATCGGGCGCCGCCTCCTGGGTATATGGACCGGAAAACTCGACCCGCTCCGTTATTCCCAACTGATCTGAATGGACCTTCACCTCATCGAGGCATCTCTTCTCTTCGGGATGGAATGTCAGGCGGCCGGCAATGGTCAACCTTGCATCGGGTATTCTGGCAAGTGCGTCCAATGCCGTACGGACGCGATACCAGTGCTGATGACTGCCAGCCAGAAGTATCCGGAGCCCGGGCGGAGGAATCGCAGCGGGGACAAAGACCTCGGTGTCCACAGGATTGGCGAGGATTTCCCAGGGCCCCCGACAGCTGCCTGCGAACCTGTCTGCGCTTTCCTTGCAGAAGCTGCTCTGATAGACGACATGGTCGGCCTGCTGTAACAGGTATCTGGTCGCGAGGTTGGATTTCTCCCAGCCAGGGCCGTGCCAGCCCGGATAAGCGACACCATTTTGATTCACTACCAGAGATGCGCCATGGCGCTTGGCAAAACGGACGATGACTTCGGGAAACATGGGCAAGGCACTGGTGACCAGGTACAAAATATTTGGTTGATTCAGGGTATTGGGAAAGCGATCACTCAGGTCCTGGAACTTGATCATCGCTCCCCCGGACCTCTCGTTGCGGCCGGGAATCCGCTCATGACCGTAGAATACACGCAACTGGTCGCCGGGGACGGCCCGTCCGCCCTGCCATCGTCGTGTTTCAGCCATCAGCCTGTGTGCATACAGCCAGGAAAGGTGCAGGAAGGATTTACAGCGATTCAGCATTACCATCCTCCCGACACTGTCTCACGAGGTCTTCCAGCCATTCGACGTGCGCTTGGGCCACAACCGATGTGGCATAATGCTGCCGGACTACCGCACTCGCACGCTCCTGCTCGGCATCCCATGAAAAACTTTCGGTTAGCATGCTCTCCAGAGCCTGAACCCAGTCTTCCTCCGCATTGCATATCCGTATTCCCTGCTCTCCGGCCCTCTCCATGAGGTCGCAATAACTGGGTTGCGGACTTGCGAGGGCAACCCGGCCTCTGGCCATGGCAAGGCTGATCTTCCACTCGGTGTGCCCCATGTTATAGGTATTGTCGAGAAAGCGCGGAGATATGCAGACTCCCCCCTGATCGTACACCTTCAACAAGTTCGGAATATCCTGAAAAGGAAGGATCTCGCACTCGAGGTCTTCCAACAGACGACTCAGCCGTCCCTGCCATGGTTCATAAATTCTAGCCAAAGCATCAAGCCTGCCAGTGACCAACCGGAGATGAATATGTTTTTTGAAACGTCGCAGGACCGGCTCGATTTTCAGCAGTTCGAAGAGTTTCACAGCCTCTCCGGACCACAGCAGTGTCAGTTTTCCCCCAGAGACACCACCATGTTTGCTTGAATTGGCTATCCATGCATCGGGGATATTGTCAGGAATCCATTTAGCCCGGCTGTTGTAGGGCTTGACCTTCTCCAGAAGATACCGGGAATCGGCAATCACCGCATCACACGCTCCTGCCATGGCGCAGCTCTCTTCCCTCTGCTGCAGCATTGGTTCCATGCCTGCGTAATACCAGTTTCCGGAAGCCGGGGTGAAATAGTCGACATTGGCATCGAAGACCGCCACCCTGCCCTTCCTGCGCTGCGATACGGCCAGTTCCCGACACGGACGATCCATGGATTTGATGAACACCAGCGCCTCGTAGGAACGCCAGGGACGATACAGTTCGTATCTCCACCTGCGATCAGGCAAGCTGTTCACATGCTCAGCCAGCCAGCCAAACCGCATGATAGTACCGGCGGTATTGCTTGGCCATCCAGAAAAAAGAGGGCGTATGGTCTTTCCGGCCAGGCAGGTATTCCATGCAGGCAGGAGCGAGTCCACCACAAAGCCTGCCCTTCGGCTATCTTTTGCGCTTTTCTTCAGCAAGGGAAAGGACACGGTATACCGCCCGCACATAGTCCATCGCCATCGACAGGCCATCGGGCATGGAGGTGAAAACACGTTTGCGCATCTCCG
Source organism: uncultured Desulfobulbus sp. (assembly GCA_964475345.1). Taxonomy (GTDB): domain Bacteria; phylum Desulfobacterota; class Desulfobulbia; order Desulfobulbales; family Desulfocapsaceae; genus Desulfoprunum. Next base: position 6,022 of record CAYYWK010000078.1, on the reverse strand, counting down.
GATAGCGATGACGCATATCCTTAAGAGCAGCCTGAAGGGTCTCTTCACGAAACCCTATCCCGTAGCGCCGGCCGGCCTCGACAATCCCTCCGCCGTCTTCATGGTAGAGAAGAGGCAGTCCGCACTGAGCACCCTCGACATGATGCATGCCGCACGGCTCCCACAGACTGGCTGTGATATAGGCATGGCACTGGCGCAGCAGGGTGGCCAGTTCCCTGCCGGCAACGGGTGCGAAAAGCCGGGAGGCGCGCCAGAGCATCTCAGGCGGTCTTCCACCGATGACCCATAACTCGGTGTCAGGCAGCCTGCCGTCGGCAATCATCTCGTCGACCTGCTGGTAGACGGCAAATCCTTTCAGAAGGTGAGAGGAAAAATGATGCGTTACCAGGCGGAGGGTGCCACCGTTAAAAAGGTCCCCGCCCAACGGATGAAAAACGGAGGGGTCCGCTCCGTTGTATATCACCTGATGGGAACGTCTGAAGTCAAACCAGCGGGCTGTAAAATAATCTTTCAGCCACTCGGAAATAAAGACCGTGTGATCGGCCAATCCATTGGCATGCCGAAGGCACTCGTCCATGAAATCGCTTGCCTTGCGCTGATCGCACTCGTTGATCCGATGGATGATCCGCACTGCGGGATGCAGGTCCCTGTAGCGGCGGATCTCCTCCATGCCGAATGCCTTGTTCAACAGATCATCGCGTGGATCAATAAGAAATATAACATCTACCCGGCCGTTCAGGTCAAACACCGGACGGATGCCGCAACACCTCAGGGCAGCCAGGAACTGATGGACAAAAACACTGCTGCCGCCCCATGCCCCGACTGCCGGGTACATATTGATGGCGACAACGGGTGCGTCGTGGGTCAGACAGCTTGTCGAGACCGCCAGAGGAGACAGGCGGGCATGGACGCTGAGCCTTTGGTGCCTGACTGCCTGCCGTATTCGTCCCAGCAGGTGCAGCAATTTTTCCCGCATCAATACTCCGTCTCGTTCAGGAATCCATCGCATGCCGTTCCACCAGGGAAAAACACGCGAACATCCTCCCGTACCAGGTCTCCCTTTGTATATTTCTGCAGTTTCCAGGGGACGAAATTCTTGTCCCTTCGCAGCAGTCGACGCCACCAGGGCATCTCGGTGCGGTCGGAAATGTTCCAGCGGACATTCTGAATCCGTTTCTCCGCCCTGCTGCGTGTAATAAAGCAGGCGTGCAGACAGCGGAAATCCGCCTCCCGCCAAGGGGTTGTCTGATGAAGATCGCATCGCAGGCTCTCATCATACCCGGGCCGGAAATGAATGGTCCCGCCATGCAGACGCTCGTGACAGGGGCCATCCCAGGCGTCGATCGCGGCAAAATTATACAGTTTGGTCATGCTTCGGCAGGGAGGAGCTAGATACCCTTCAGCCACCCCCGCCTGCAGGTCGAGTGTCTTGGTATTGAAGACATTGCCGAAAATACAGAACCATTTGTCGAACTCGCCGGACTCCAGACGGGGTCGAAAACGGCGCAGGCCTTCCGGGTCGTATATTTCATCTCCGTCCACGGCAAATAGCCAGGTATCCGTGCCCGCATACTGCTGGATCATCGTGTGCGATTCGCCTGGATCCTTAGTCACCACATAACTGATCTTGTCATGTAGATTCATCATCCTACGCACATGTTTGGCCGTATCGTCCTTGGTCTGGACATCGTCGACGACTATGATTGTATCGCAGAAATCAACGATGTTCCCCAGAACAGTGCCAATAAACCTCTCCTCGTTCCGTACGAGCACGACACACACTATCTGCATATCCATCCTGCGGTGCTGATTGTCATTTTTTATGCATCCGGTTGTAATAGGAGTTCAACTTCTGAAAAATCACAGCATGCCCCTGCTCATTCCAGTGCACGTCTCCGGGAATGAAATTCGTGGCGATGATCTCCTCCGGATTATCCCTGACGAACTCATCGAAATACTGTACAAAACCTATGTCATGTTTCGTGCAGAAGTCCCGCCAGGCAGTCATCTGCAGTGACTCACGGTCTCCCGCCCGTATCTGTTCAGGCCATGGGTATACCGCAACTGTCACAGGAATCCGGTGCTGACGCATCAGGCCCACCACCTGTTCCATATGGTACTGGGCCAGCGCCATTCCGTCCCGCCCCCACTTGTCGTAGACCACCGTATCGAATGTCCAGCGAGGCCGTTCCTGGACGCGTTTTTCACGGAAGTCCTTGGGCATCGTCACCTGCGGCGGCCCTGCCGTCGCTTCATCGATCCGCTGGTTGGTTGACGACAGCGCGGTAGTCAACGCATCGCCTTTGTCAGCTTGCTGCGGGGATACTGCCTTGCCAGCGTCTATCTTCTGAATCAGGCTGCGGAGCATTGCGTTTTTTTCGACATTCAGCAGATTGTTGCGCAGCATCTTGTAGGTGAACGAGATGGAACGCAGCCATGCATCCAGCCGGCGGAGAAAGGATTCCTCGACAGGGGTATAGATCGAATACTCTATCTCGTCACTTATATCTGAAATATCGATAAAAACAATCAACTCGTCGAAACGGAGTCTTTCAATCTCGAGCAGGTATTTCAAACGATAATAAAACAGCTTTGGACTGTACGAGACAACGCCGGCATTCAACACGTCCAGCTCGGGATGGGCCTTGCGAAACATGCCGACAAAGGTCTGCTCGAAGGGCAGGCCAGCCCCCTCGGTAAAGGAGTCCCCGATAAACAGCACCCTGCGCCTGTCAGCCTGCCTTGGCACCACACGACTTTCGCTGTCTTTGAAACCAAGATCATTTGTGAACAACCGATGTTTTTCTTCTCCCCAGGAGACGGTCCCCTGAAAATTCTTCCTCAGCCCGTGATGGTAATAGCTGTTTTCCATACCCTTGGCGTCGGGCAGGTAATACTCGTTGAGCAGTCGGTCCACGCATACATAAAAAACCACAAAGAGCAGCATGGAGAACAAAAGGGAATGCATTTCGAGCAACACGACCAGAGCGTGTTTTTTTCGATGCGGAACTGTATTCATGACAAAAGAACTGTTCTTTTAACGACCTTTTCAGCCAGCGCCTCGAGACGGGCGGCAAACATTGCGATACTTCCTTCGGTGCAGACTGTTTTGCGGGCGGTATTCCCTATGCTCTCGCACAGGGTCGGATTCTGGACCAATCGGGAAACGGCTTGATGCATTGCTTCAAGATCGCCCGGCGGCACAAGCAGCACATTTTCACCGTCCCGCATCGTCTCCCGGGACCATAGACCGGATGTTTCCGTCAGCACCACAGGCCTGCCACAGGCCATGGCCTGAAGGCAGACACTCTGCCCGGATGGCTGCACGGATTCGAGCAGGGGTGTCACAACAAGTTTGGAATGCTGATAGAGCTTCCGCAGGCCAGCATCACTGAGGGCCTGGACATGCCAATCACCCCGGATCTGTTCCACATTGGCTGGCAACTCACCGAGATCCTGACGGGTGACTATCACAAACCGCTCATCCATCCTGCCGGCCAGCCGCACAAGCAGATTGTAATCCCGCCGGACATCGTTGCCCACGGCGAGTATATACTCTCCCGGCTGCCGGCTGTCCGGCTGCCAGAACTGCGTGTCGACTCCGAACTGGTTGACCTGCAACCTCTCCGCAGGCACCCTGAACATGTCTTTAACCGGCTCCATTTCGCCATCCCCGTACAACATGTTCCACGAACGGCGAAGCAGCATGCTGTTGATCACTTTGCGACGGTACCGCAGGGGGTGATTGGCGATTCCGCAATGAATGGCCAGCAGAGGGGTGCGTAACTGCCGCCAGAGCCCCAGCAAGGCAAGTCCGTAGGCCGGGCCCGACGCGGTGGCGACAACGGCGTCGCAGGTGTTGAGCTCAGGCAGCAGCCTGCGCAGCTGACGGACCAGAGAGGCATTGGTCTTGCTCGGCATCAGGTGCAGTTTATACAAGGCCTCGATGGCCATCGACCCGGCTGGCGCCTCCGGCCCGATATCCACCTCAAGAAGACGCACCTCGTGGCCGCGCCCCTGGAGTTCCAGGGCCCCATAAAAAAATTCCCGTGCGGCATTTCCGGCACGGGTCTCGGCAAGTCGATCAAGTCGGCCCTTTACATAGACAAAGGCAATTCTCATATCATCCCTGCACCTGCCTAAGATGATTCTTCCTCGCCTCAATGCAGGCCTCGACCATCCGCGCGACAACACGGCCATCGAGCACGCCCATCTCCATTTCAACCGCCTTCCGCCTCGCCGGCTGGTGCTTTTCCGGCTGCGTCACGGCCTGACGGATAGTGGCCAGCAACTCCTGGCGATTGTTGACCCGCTGCACCGCCCCATACGACCAGAGCCGCATGTTATGCGGCAATCCAGGATGATCGGCGTACTGTGGCGGACTCAGCCAGCCATAGTTCTGCATTGGCCTATAAAGCATGGATATGACCGGGCGATCAAAGACACAGGCCTCAAGTGCTACTGTGGAAAAGTAGTTGATGACCACGTCGCTATAGTGGAAGGCGTGCCAGAGTTCGAACTGCTCGATCTGCATCACCGCCTTGTCTTTGCTGCCCACCCGATAATCAGGATCGCCGATGCTGACATAAACGCCCGGCAGGGATTGGGCATAGCTGATGATTGGTTTGGCGTAGGGTGAGGCCATAAACAGCTTTCCGGGATACATGCGGAAAATCATCTGATACCCGCCGTCCTCGGCCAGCAGTTCTTCATAGGCCTGCATCATCTCGAAATACTGGTCCTCGCTAAGCGGACCGGCAAAAAAGATGGTTTTCCTGTCCGGGTCAAGACCGAGCCGCCCGAAAAACTCCTCCTTTGACTGCAGGATCGCTTCGTGGAGCCGATCATATCGGATGGAACCGATTTCACAGATATTTTCGGTGGGGATATCGTGCAGGTCGACCGCATCGCCGCGCATCACCGGACCCCAGACCAAAAGCAGCGATACCGGCACACCCGGATATCCCTTTGAGGTCAGGGTGTCCCAGTTGCCGATCATGTGGACGACCGAAATGCCGTGCTGTTTTGCCCACCAGGTCAGTTTGGTCTCATGCTCCGCCCCATCTGCACCGACACCGAGCAGCAGCAGCTGATCGGCCTCTGTGCCGTCGAGCCCCTCGATTCGTTCCTGTCTGTACAGAATTCTTTCACACCATGCGATCGCCCGCATGACGTTTTTGGAGCGGGCGATCCATTCATTGAATGCATGGAGCGCTTTCATCCTGAGACGTTGTTCGTTCGGCCGCGTTTCACGGCGACCTATCGCCCCGACCGGATAGAGACTGCGCAGATACCTCAGAACCCGGCGTACAAGGCCCTTGGCCCCATCTTCTTCAGGAAAGCTGCAGGTACGATACGCGCACCCTTCGATGGGGCGGAGCAAGGCGAGATAATCTTTTCGAACGAGAAAACTGACTTCAACGCCTTGGTTCTGAAACGCCTCGACGATATCCGACCGATGTAGATTGTTCATCGAGCCCTTGGCTATAAGGGCGATAAGCAGGCGATAGCTGGATGACTTCCCAGCGCGTGATGAAGACATCTCCATGGCTCCTGCTTACCCTCTGATCCTCTCAGCCAAAGACATGCCGTCCAGCCGGTGAAACCGGAGCGCTTCGATGGGGGTTCCGCAGGCTGGGAATCCATCGACTCCGAATTTACGAAAGGTTTGCCCTGCAAGCAACCCGTGCTCATGCAGCAGTGGCAGGAGAAAATCAGCAAGACCGCCAACACTGCTATGGTCTTCGAGAACGAAAATATGGCGGTGACGGCCGAGAGCCTGCTCAAGCCAATCGACATCGACCCTGTTCAACCAGGGCATGTCGATGACCTCAAGACCGAACCCCTGCGCCTGAAGGATCTCCGATGCATTCAAGGCTTCATGCAGCATGACCGGGCCGTAGGCGAGCAGGAGGGCATCATCTCCAGCGGCCAGGACAACCCCCTTGCCTTCCTCCAGCCGATACTCTTCGGGCAGTTCGATGTGACGCGGGCAGGGACCGATTGTCAATCGGATCAGGCA
>CAYYWK010000077.1:0-8790 GCA_964475345.1 uncultured Desulfobulbus sp. | reverse complement strand
CCTCAGCCGCCATCGACCACATGCGCAGCTGGGCTTACGGCAGCAACGGCCAGTGGGTCAGCATGGGTGTCTACAGCGCCGGCAACTCCTACGGCATCGACCAGGATATCATGTACTCGTTCCCGATCGTCTGTGAGAAGGGGGAATGGAAAGAGATCCCCGGGCTGCCGGTCAGCGATTTCGCCCGCGGGATGATGTCCGCCACCGAGAAGGAACTGGTCGGCGAGCGCGACGCAATCGCCCACCTGCTGTAATTGCCAGACGCACAGGCCGGGCGGGAAGCCCGTTCCCGTCCGGCCGCGCCGCGCCTCTTTTGCTCTTGCCCACTCCCTGGCCAGCTGCACTCACCGCCATGCCGGCCGGAGCGTCCTTATTCCCCGATTGCCCCCTCGCTCAGGGCCTTCTCCACTCCTTCGGCCAGGGCCTTCTTGGTGAAGGGTTTCTGGATGAAGTGAGCTCCCCGATCGAGACTGTCCTGCCGGGAGATGATTTCGGCGCCGTACCCTGACATGAACAGGCATTTCATCCCCGGGTACATCCCGATCAGCTTCGTCGCCAACTCACGCCCGTTCATCTCTGGCATAATCACATCGGTGATCAGCAGGTCGATTGGCCCGGGATGCTCTCCGGCCCTGGCCAGGGCCTCCTGTGGACGGCCGGCGGTCACAACGGAATAGCCCAGCCGATGGAGCATCGTGGCGGCCATCTGCAGCGTTGTCGGCTCATCCTCCACCAGCAGGACCGTCCCGTAACCCCGTCCCGCCGATTCTTCGGTTTCAGGGGGGCTGGGCTCAAGCTCTGCCCCGTGACGCGGGAGGTAGATTGTCAGCCGTGTTCCCCGGCCCGGCGTCGACTCCACCTCGATGAAACCGTCGTTCTGTTTGACGATGCCATAGACTGTCGCCAATCCGAGACCGGTCCCTTCACCGATACCCTTGGTGGTGTAGAACGGCTCGAAAATATGGCTCTGCGTCTCAGGGTCCATGCCACCGCCGCTGTCGCTGACGGCAATCCGCACATACTCTCCCGGCAGGAACCCTTCACGCAGCGCGCAGAATCCCTCGTCGAGGTGGACATTGCCGGTCTCGACCCCTACCTCGCCGATACCGGCGATGGCATCGCGGGCATTGACGCAGAGGTTGGCCAGGATCTGGTCGACCTGCGAGGGGTCGATGCGCACCGGCCAGAGATCGTATCCCGGAGACCAGGTCAGCCCGATTTCTTCGCCGATCAGCCGCCGCAACATCTTCAGCATCCCCTCGATGGCCGCGTTCAGATCGATGACCCTCGGAACCACCGCCTGTTTGCGGGCAAAAGCCAGCAGCTGCCGGGTAATATCCGCGGAGCGCTCCGCCGCCCGGCGGATCTCCAGCAGGTCGGCATACTGCGGTTGCAATGGGTCGATGTCTTCCATCAGCATTTCCGTATGGCCGAGAATCACCGACAGCATGTTGTTGAAATCATGGGCCACGCCGCCCGCCAACCGGCCGACCGATTCCATCTTCTGGGCCTGCCGGAGTTGATCCTCCAGCCGTCGCCGCTTTTTCTGTTCGCGCTTGAGAATGACAATCTGGGATATCAGGCTGGAATAGACTTCCAATGGGCGAACCACCTCGTCAGTCGGGCGGAGGCCGGATTTGGCATCGTCCACCGAGATGACCCCGATGAACTTCCCCCTGTCGTCGCTCATCCTGACGAAGAGGTTGTCCTCGGGATGCCAGGAACCCTCGTCCGCCGGCTGGGGGCCGCTCCCGTAGACCGTCGCTTCCTGGTTGAGAATATCCTTCATGGTGTGGGGAATATAGTAGCTGAAGCGGCCGAGCTGGATTCCCTGGGCGAAGACCTGGTCATACCAGCTCGCACGGAGCGGAATTTTGCCGATCCGCTCGACAGTCTCCAGATCGACGCCGCCGTGGCCGATGATGTCCCTGTACGGGAACTCGTCCTTGAACAGCGAGATGAGCACGCGACGGAAATCGGAATACTCGACGATGGCCTGGCTGATCTTGGCAAATATCAGCTGCTCGTCCTCCATCGACAGCATCGATGCCGCCGAAAGGCTGAACTGCTCCATCTGGCCGGCATACCTGGTCAGCTTGTTCTCGCTTCTCAGCAGTGCCTCCTCCGCCTGTTTGCGACCGCTGATGTCGATGCCCGTTCCCATCAGGTACCTTTTCCCCTGGGCTTCGAACCTGACGCAGTTGAGCACGATGGGCACCAGACGCCCGTCCCCGGCCAGCATCTCGGCCTCGGCGGTGTGCGCGCCGTCGGCCATGGTCGCCTCCAGCGTCGCCACGACCTGATCCCGGCTTGCTGGGGAGAACCATTCCGGCAGCTGCCGGCCGGCGATTTCTCGAGCGGTGCGGCCCAGCAGCCGTTCATGCTCCCTGTTCCAGAGCACCATCCGCAGTTCGGGGTACGAAGTGAGGAAAAAGATCCCCGGCAGACTGTCGAGCAGCGAGGCCGAAAAACCCTGTTCCTTGCGCAGCGACTGCTCGGTGGCCTGCATCCTCACCCTGTAAACCACCAGGCAGATCAGCAGGCAGAGGGCAATGGCGGCAAGCGTTGCGGTCAGGACGCGGCCGGTGCGGGCGCCTAGCGCCGTTATCTCGCCGCGGACGGGAATGCGCAGCAGCAGGCCGGAGCTGTTCTCGATATCCGGCAGGACGTGATACAGCGAGCCGTCGCGGAACTCCGCGGGAAGGACCTGCCCGGAAGGCACGGATCGCCGGAAAAGCTCCTTCTCCGACTCCCGCAAACGAGCATCGTCGCTGTCGAGGAGATCGAAGGGAACCTGGGCCCTCCTGGCAATATCCTGCTGGATCCGCAGGGTCAGAAACCGCCCCACCACCAGCATCCCCCGCGACGGACCGTTGGCCTGCGAGTCGTAGACCGGCCTGGCCACGATCAGTATCGGACCGTGGCTGGTGCGGAGGATGCCCTCCATCGGCAGCGCATCCTGCAGGACCGGGGCAAGAAGCGGCAGGAGCTCAGGGGCGCCCCCGGAAAAATGGCGGATCGTCACCGCCTTGCCGACGACGGGGTGAAAATTCCCGAGCAGCAGCTCCTTTCCCTGCCGGTCATAGATCGCCAGCAGATCGACGGCGCTGGTGCGGGACAACAGGGCGAAATCGGAGAAGTTCGATTCCACATGGGAGCGGTTGCGATCCAGGGCAAACGCATAGGTGTCATCCCGGTTCGCCCAGTCTGCGGCTATGCTTCCCAGGCTGACCAGGTGGAATTCGATCCCCGAGCGGGCCCGGACGGCATCGTTGAGAGCCTGCCGGTTTTCCAGATCGCGGAAAGCCGGCTGGATGATCCGGGAGTCGATCTGCCAGAGCAGCAGCAGGATGACGGCCATGCCGGAGATGGCCTGGATGGCGGCACGAAACAGCAGCCCGCGGGAAGATGCGCCAGTATTCCCGTTCACGTGTTTCCTCCAGACTCAACAGCATCTGACCCGCAGCGGGGATCGGCAGGACCGCCGCCCGGGCGGTCCTGATCGATACCACTGTCCACCGCCAGTTGCAGGATCCTCCGGCCGTATTCCTGCTTTATCGCGCCCAGATACTCGCCGTCGATGCCGCCCTTCCAGGTTGAGACCTTGAGAAACCTCTTCGGGATGGTCAGGGTCTCGGGATCGAAACCGGTGGCGATCCGGGTTCGCCAGCGCAGACGGCGGATATGTTCGGCGGCGCCCGTCAGCGCCCCGGCCAGAACCGGATAGCCGACGGCATCCAGGCACTGGGCCAGTCGCTCGTCGGTATAGACCGAGCGGGCGAAGAGGCAGGCCACCATCGAGGTGAGCAGCGCCCGGCCCGGCTCGTCGGCGATCAAAAAATCCACCGCCTTGCCCACATCTTTCTCTGCATGCTTCTGGTCGTAACTGTAGGCGCCGGTGTCGAGGTGGGAGTGGCGGAAACCGAGGGTCTGGGCGGCGAAGAACAGCTCGCCGGTGGCGTAGCCGGCCATCTCCTGGCCGAGCACGCAGGCGAAATCGGCGCCGCCATAGGCTTCTGCCGCCCGCAGCGTCCCCATCCCGAGCAGGCGGTAGAATTCGCTGGCCCCCCGGCCGAGGAAATCGGCGGCCTGGCAGTAGGCGGCAGCGTCGCCAAAGGCAAGGGGCACGATCGTCTCCTTTGCCGACACCAGGCCGCGCTCGCTGGCCTCGGTGGCCCAGGCCAGGGCCACCCCCGCCGACATCGCGTCGATGCAGACCTTCTCCATGACCTCGAGAATACGCAGGACGTCGAAGGGATTGGTCACTCCCAACATCGTCCCGGCGGCGAAGATCGGCTCGTAATCGTACGGAACCTGGTGATAGTGGTAGCGGTTGTCGCCCGCCAGCTTCTCCCGGACGTACCCGATATGGATACAGCCCACCGGGCAGCCTGAACAGGCGCCGTTGCGGAGCAGCGTGGCATCGGCGAAGGATTGACCGGTCATCCCGGCGATCGCCGGGTCGCTGGTCTGCTGCAGGTTGCGCCAGGGCAGCGAGCCGATGTCGTTGAGCCCCTGCAGGTTGCCGGCCGTGCCGAGACTGTAGTATTTGTGCATCATCTCGGTGGCGGTGACCTGGCGGTAGATCTCCCCGAACAGCTTGCCGTAGGCGCTGGCGGCCGGCTGCGCGACATCGCCGTCGCCGTGGATGACGATGCCCTTGAGGTTCTTTGCCCCCATCAGCGCGCCGCCGCCGAGCCGGCCGAAATGGCGGTAGGAATCGACATTGATGCAGGCCATCGCCGAACCGCTCTCACCTGCCGGGCCGATCCGCAGGATGGAGCGGTGACCGGAGCCTTCGCCGGACATCCGCCGCAGCAGCTTGCCGACGGCATCGGCATCCGCCCCCTGCATGAAGGAGACATCTTTGAGCTCAAGATGGCGGCTACCCAGCGCCAGGCAACTGAGCCGGGCGGCCCGACCGACAATGACCAGGGCATCGAGACCGGCAAACCGCAGGGCAAGGGCGCTCCGCCCGCCGGCATGGCTTTCGGTGTACTGCTGGTGGTACGCCGAGCGGAAGGCGCAGACGGTCTTGCTCATAAGCGGGAAATAGCCGGACAGCGGCCCGATGGCGAAGATCAGCGGCTGTTCGGGGGCGTCCCAGGGCAGATCGTTGCGCCCATGGCGGCCAAAGAGGAGCGCAGCCAGGCCGCTGCCGCCGGCGACCCGGCTGCGGCCCGCCAGCAACTCGACCCTTCCTTTCCCCGTCTCAAGATCGACGACCATTATCCTGAACTCTTCCCCGCTCATCGCCTGGCCTCCCCTGCCTCGACCTTTTCCGCCAGTTCGAGGCAATCCTGGGGGCAATATTCAACGCAGCGCCCACAGTGGATGCAGACGAAGACCTCGCCATCGGGGTTGCGGCAGACGGCGTCCACCGGGCAGGCGTTCACGCACTGGCCGCAGCGGATGCAGAGCTTCTTCCTGACCGTCACCCCGCCGCCGCGACGCTGGCTGAAGGCCCCGGTGGGGCAGGCGGCCACGCAGGGGGCCGGATCGCAGGCCAGGCAGTGTACCGCCATAAAGCCTGTCGACAACCCCCCCGAAGAATGGATCCGGATGCCGGCGGTGCTCCAGGAGATCCGCTGGTGGATCAGCCTGGCACAGGCCAGCGAACACGAGTGGCAGCCGATGCACTGGTCCATTCGCGGGGCGCTCAGTTGCTTCATGACAGACACTGCTCCTTCTGACAGGTGAACTGCCGATTGCGGCAGGATAACGGCACGCGATTGCCTTCATTTCCTTTCAGCATATGCAAAGGCCGTCGAGAAAGCAAGAACCGGTATCGCCCGCCGCCTGAGGCTGCCGCCCTGCCGGACAAAGCCGTAGTCCGTCGTCCATATTCACTGAATACATTTGACATTGACCAGGTCTTTCTTTATCAATGCGAGGAGATAGCCCCATCACCCGAGGAGGAACGACCGTGCCCAGAAACACCCTGCCCCCGCCTGCCATCCTGCTGGCCGTCCTGTTGCACCTCCTCGTCGTCGCTCTCCCTGCAGGCGCCGAGATCGTCAGGCTGCCGGTGACCATCGACTACCCGATCCTGCAGAACCTGATCGTCAGCAAGGCCTTCCGCGAACCCAACGAATCGGTGGTCCTGGCCAGCGAGGGCGACGGCTGCATCCATCTCGCCCTTTCCCGGCCGAGGGTCAGGGAGGAGATGGGCTTTATCCGCCTGGAGACCGAAGTCACCGCCCATGCCGGCACCCCGCTCGGCTCCGAATGCATGATGCCGGTTGCATGGAAGGGGTTTCTGGTCCTCTACCAGAAACCGGTGATCAACAGCCGGACCTGGCAGCTGTCCTTCAAGAGCTACCGCTCCAGCCTCTTCGACGGCAATCGCCAGCCGGTCCAGGTCGCCGGTCTGCTCTGGCAGCTCATCGAGTCCCATGTCTTCGCCTACCTGGATTCGCTCACCATCGACCTGGCGCCGCCGGTCACGAGCCTCAAGGAATTCCTCTATCCGCTGTTCCCGCCGCAGGTGCAGCAGCAGACCCAGGCGATGCTCGACAGCCTGCGCACCGGCGAACCCGGGGTCACCCCGCAGGCGGTCACCATCGAAATTCTCGCCGACGTCCGCGAGACCTACCGGCCCGACGATGCCTACCTGACCGAAACCCTGAGCGGCAAGGAATTGGAGGAGGTGGTGGCGGTCTGGGAAAACTGGGACGCCCTGCTCAGTTTCATGGTCGCGTCGATGGCCAGGGACGTGCTCAGCCCGGAAGAACGCCAGACCCTGATGGATGTGCTGCTTGAAACCAGGTACGCCTTCCTCGACAGCCTCGGCAACCAGTCGGTCACCCACGACTTTGTCCGGGTCCAGTTCGCCGGTGCCTGGCGCAAGCTGGCCCCGATCTTCCGCAACCACCTCACCCCTGACGCCTCGCCGCAGAAACTCGGCTACCTGGCCTTCTTCACCGCCGCCGATGCACTGACCGTCCTCGACAGTCTCGGCCCGACCTTCGGCATCGAGGTCAGCCGCAACGGCCTGATCCGCCTTGCCAAAATGCTCAGCAGCGACCCGAACATCCTGCGCTACGGCTCAGGCGTCGACCCGCGCCTGCAGCACCTCTTCGAGGCCTCCCCCGAACCGGTGCAGGCCCCGGAGCAACCCGAGCCGCCACCGGAGGGCGATTTTCTCGAGGAGGAGCTTCTGCCCCCGCCGCCATCGGAACCGCTCTCGCAGATCCTCGGCTTCTTCTGCGCTCCTCTCCAGGCCGCCGAAACCGTCGGTCAGGAGGATATCCGCCGCTGGAAGGTTCCGGAGGGCAAACTCGACACCTACGTCAGGAAGGTGGTCCGCCTGCTCAAGGCCCAGGCTCAGACCACGGCCAGAGAAAAGCAGGTGCCGCCTTCCTTCCGTTCCCACTACCGGCTGATGATCCCGGCGATGGCCTGGCAGGAGAGCTGCTTCCGCCAGTTCGTGGTCCGCGACAACAAGCTCACCTATCTGCTGTCCTACAACAACAGCTCGGTGGGGCTGATGCAGGTCAACACGCGGGTGTGGCGCGGCGTCTACAACCTCGAGCGGCTGCGCTGGGACATCCGCTACAACACCGCCGCCGGCTGCGAGATCGCCACCCTCTACCTCAAGGATTACGCCCTGCGCGAACGCAAGGGGGAGAAAAAGCCGGACAACGAGACCATCGTCCAGCTTGTTTACGCCATGTACAACGGCGGGCCGGCTCAGTACAAGAAATACCTTGAGCGGAAGAGGGCGGGTAAGCTGTACAGCAGCGACATGCTGTTTCAGGAAAAGTACGAATGGGTCTCCGCAGCCGACTGGAGCAAAATCAACAAGTGCCTGATCGGCGGCTAGCCCGGGTCCTGAGAATAACTGGCCGGATTGCCTCCTCAGGCTTCCGGGCCGAGGCCGGCCATCATCTGGGGGATGCGGGCGACACTTTCGCTGTCGTCGGTGGCAAATGTCGCGACGACCCGGCCCGCAAACATCACTGCGATACGGTCCGAAAGAGCCATCGCCTCGGCGAGATCGCCCGTCACCAGCAGGATGCCGGCCTGTTCCCGGGCCTCAAGCAGCAGCTTCCAGACTTCCTCGGTGGCGGCGATATCCAGACCCTGGGTAGGCTGTTCGGCGACGATCAAACGAGGCTTGCGATAGAATTCGCGGGCCAGCACCATCTTCTGCAGGTTGCCGCCGGACAGCTGCCAGGCCAGCGCCTGCAGGTTCGGCGGCCTGATGTCGAAGTCGCGGATCAGCCGCGCCGCCTTCTCGCCGGCCTGATCGCGCTGCAGCCAGGGACCGCGGACGAACCCGCCCCTGGTCGTCAGCAGGAAGTTGTCGAGCAGGTCCAGACCCTGGCAGGTGGCCAGGCCCTGCCGGTCCTCCGGGATATAGCTGAGCGCCAGATCCCACTGCTGGTCGGCGAAGAACTTCCGCCATTCCATGCCGAGCAGGCGGATGCTGCCTGCCGGCGGCGGGAGGAGGCCGCAGATCATCTCGACCAGCGGTTTCTGGCCATTGCCGGCCACCCCGACGATTCCGAGGATTTCGCCCTGCCGTACCTCCAAATCGACGGCGTGGAGGCCGGCGCCATCCAGCCCTTCGGCTTTGAGCACGATCTGCCGCGGCTCGAGCTGCTGCCGGTCGCCCTGCAGCAGCACCTCGCGACCCACCATCCGCTCGGCCAGTTCGGCCGCCGAAGAGACCGCCGCCACCGGCTTCGGCCTCGTTGGCACGCGACTCGAGCTCGGCGATGCGGCGCTCGGCCTCGCGGAGGGCGGCGTTCTGCACCACGATGGTCTGCGCCATGTAGTACGGCG
>CAYYWK010000076.1:0-8818 GCA_964475345.1 uncultured Desulfobulbus sp. | reverse complement strand
ACATTGATGACGCCGGCTGGAAATCCTGCCCTCTCGGCAAGGACTGCGAGGGCGAGCGCTGAAAACGGTGTGTACGAGGAGGGTTTCACGAGCACCGTGCAGCCCGCCGCAAGAGCCGGTGCCGCCTTCCTGGTTATGGTCGACAGCGGGAAATTCCAAGGCGTGATCGCGGCGCAGACGCCCACAGGTTCCTTGAGGACAATGATTCGCTTGCTCCTGTGACTCATTGGAATGGTGTCGCCATAGATCCGTTTGGCCTCTTCTGCATACCATTCCACATAGGACGCACAGGAAAAGACCTCCCTTTCAGCTTCAGCAAGCGGCTTCCCCTGCTCCTTCGACATGATTTCGGCCAATTCCCGTCGATACTCGATGATCAGGTCATGCCAGCGTTTCATCAGCACCGATCGTCCCTTGGCCGTCATACTTTTCCAGGAAATGAACGCCTGCTGGGCGATGTCTATGGCGGCGTGAATATCCTCATCCTGCAAAACAGGGACGGAACCGACGAGCTGACGTGTGGACGGGTCAATGACATCTGACCGAATATCGGATGAAATCCAGCGGCCACCGACATAACACTGCTCTCTGAACAATGGCGAATCCTGAACAGTCACGAGATCCTCACAGAATAAAAAAAGCCCTGTCGTGTATCGGCCACACAACGCGAGCTTTCCTGTCAACGCCTGATAGAATTTTCGCCAATATACTCATTTTTTTGGTCAATGTCAGAAAAACAATACGGCTGCGCCTGGAAAATCGTCTATAACAGATGCAACGAATCGGTTATCGCACGACTCAAAAAACAGCGCTCCGCTGAGCAGCAAAGATTCCTCAAGGCCCTCAATGCATGAAATACTCATTGCCAGTCTGCCCATCCGGCTGGGACAGTTTCTCAAGGTTGCAAATCTTGCTCAGGATGGGCTGGAGGCCAAACTCCGCATACAGAACGGCGAGGTGACCGTCAACGGAGTCATGGAGAAGCGCCGTGGCCGTCAGCTGGTCGATGGTGACAGGGTCGAGATGGACGGCGTTGCGTACCGGGTCAGCGGGTCACCACCCGGCCGCTGAGCATCGGCAATCCGTCAGGAAAGTAATTGCGGACTGATGGAATAGAGGGCTACCTCTTTCTCCATCCCTCGCAATTTTCTGCTTTTTTCCTTGGCAACCGCAAATACCCCAGCGACATCGCTGAACACCTTCTCGGTTATGAGGATCTGTCCCGAGTCGGTATCCGATGCCAGCCGCTGCGCAATATTCACTTCGGTCCCTATGACCGTGTAGTCAAGCCTTCTGGCCGACCCCACGTTGCCGAGAAACATTCTCCCCCGGCTGATCCCGATCCCGAGTCCCACCTGCTCAAAGAAACTGGATTTTTTCGACCATTCCTTCTTCAGCTGCTCAAATGCCGAGATGATCCTGACGGCGGTTTCCACCGCGGCCACACTTGGCTGTTCTATGACGAGCGGCGCCCCGAAAAACACCAGAGCCGCGTCACCCATGAACTTATCGAGAGTCCCTTTGTTGGCGAAGACTTCACGGGTGAAACAATCAAAGAAACTGTTGAGAAAGATACGCAGTTCCTCAAGCGAGAGATGCTGAACAAGCAGGGTGAAGTGCCTGATATCGGCAAACAGGACAGTAAGGTCAACAATGTCGCCGACATCCATCAAATCCTGATTGCTTCTGAGCAAAAGCCCTGCCACTTCCGGTGAGACGTACTGCTCGAGAAGGGCCTTCACCCGGGCATGCCCTTCCCTTTCCTGAATAAAGGTGAGGTTTTCGATGGCAGTGACCGCCTGGCTGCAGATAATGGCCAAGAGTTCAAGATCGCTCTGGCTGTATTCCGTTTCCGGCTGCGTCTGGCTGACATTCAGCACACCCAGGACTTTGCTGTGCCCCTTGAGAGGGAATGAGATGGAGGCCGTCAGTTCCTGCCGTTGCAGATGCGAAGAAAATGGCGAGTTGTGCTGAGTTTCCCTGTTCAAAATGACCGGTTCCCCGTTTTCAAATACCCAGCCGGCAATTTTTTCGCCAGGTTTGAGGGTGGTACGGTCGACGAGTTGCTGGCCTATTCCCCGCGAAGCGACTATTTTCAGCCCGCCGCCATCAGTCGCTGGCATCATCACCGAAACACAGGGAACATGGATTTCCCGACAGACAGCGTCAACCAGTTCTTCCAGAACCTCCTGAATCGTGGCGGATTGAAGAAACCGCTCCCCCAGGCGATAAAGGGGCATAAGGGTAAGCAGGCGTGTATTCTCCTCTCTGACCGTCAGCTGCCGCAATGCTTCGTCAATAGCGCTTTCAAGATTACGGCCATCCAAGGGGTGCTCGACAATCCTGCTGAAACCGGAGTTCACGGCATTGATCGCCGTTGCCACATCGATGTGCGTTGCGAGCAGGATGCCCGCCATGTTCGGGTTTTTCCCCCTCAACAGTTTGAGAAGGTCAATGGCCTCCATGCCCGGAGGCGCATCGTGTATCAGGGCAAGATCGCAGGTTGGAAGCGAGGCGTCGTTCCAGGTTTTTCCGTTCACGTCGAGACAGTGCGTCTCAAGATTGCCAATAGCTGCCAGGCTTGTCAGGCAGTGATTGGTAGTGAGCATGTCAGTACCTATAATCAGCACCTTACGGGTAAGCATTACTCCCTCTCACAATCATCCGAGGCGGCCGGCGGCAGAAATTCGAATGGCTATTTCCATGAAAAAAAGCCAGAATTCAGTAACAGTACGCTTTTTCAGCTGATTATGATACTATCATCAGCTACCTGCTCTTTCAAGGAGAAGATACTGCGGGAAGGCTGGATATCGACAGAGAACCCCTCGAGAAAAAACATGTTTTCTACCGGCCGGCGTGGCCCCCCTCACCTTCCCGTCGATACGCCGTACCGTTAAGCATGGATGCAATGTTTAAGGCGCACAGCTGAGAATGAACCCATTTTCAGAAATATAACCACTGGTAGTCAATCGAATGGGCAGATCGCCGAATTTCTGCATTATTACTGCTATTTTTGCCATTATCTTTACGTGGCCGTACCTAGCTCATGGAAACACGTCATCTCGTTTACCAGGGCAGCTGACATTGTATTACTCGGCAAACAACCTCGGCGAGACAGAGCCTGGCGGTTGAGGATCAAACCAGCTGGGCGGTCTGTCCAGGAAGGCCTATCATCTCGCATCGGCTTCACAACCTCACACAACAAACAGACTTTTGCTGGACTCAGGCAATCTGCTGTTCACAGCCAATTCAACAGTGCCTTCAGAGCAGGAATTGATCACCGCCAAAGGCATAGCGGAAATCTACACGCATATCGGCTACGATGCCGTCGCTGTTGGCCCTCATGACCTGCAGGCGGGCATCGCATTTCTCAAGGAGACTGCGGTAGCCGGGTTTCCCTGGTTGTCTGCGAATCTCGTCGACAGCTCTGGTGCATCGATCTTCAAGCCTTTTCGAAAATTCGAAAAAAATGGCCTCACAGTCGGGGTCATAGGCGTAACCGGCACGCTATCTTCACTGCCCAAAAACACACAGATAGCCGGCTGGAACACGGTTCTGCCACCACTCTTGAAAGCACTTTCGGCCTCATCTGACATCGTGGTGGTTCTATCTTCTCTAGCCGACAGTGACAATCTGCTGATGATGGAAAAGTATCCGGAGATCGACATCCTCTTCAGCGCGGAAAGGCGTCTTGGCAATGTTCATCCGAAAATCATCCACAAGACGTTGACATCGCAGGTGCTGAGTCAGGGCAAATACATCGGCAGGCTGGATATTGATTGGCAGAAGGACCGTTTATGGTTCCAGGATGTCAATAGGGAAATAGCAGTTCTCAAGAGTCAGCAGGCGAAGATAGACCGCCGCATCCAAAGAGCTGAGATACTCCAGCGCAACTCTCGCAGTGAGAACTCCACCACCCAGTTGCGCCAGCAGAGAGAAGTGGTCAGTCGTCGGTTGGCGGCGCTTGCTGCTCAACAGAAGGCTGCAGTAGCAGATAACACCTCAGCCAACACCTTCTCCGGTTCCTTTGTCGCCCTGTCGAGTGACCATCCTGAAAGCAGAGAAATCAACGATATGCTTGCTGAACTGCAGAGAAAAATTGCGATGAGCTACACCGCCCATCCTGAATCCGGAGAGGTTTCTTCGAGTTGCGGTCAGGAAGTAAAAAAATGGTGACAGCGCCTGTGGCAATATGTGCTGCAGGCTGATTTCCCTGAGATGAATAAAAAGGGGCGGGTCCGAATGAACGAACCCGCCCTTGACTGCGTATCGCGGGGATAGACAGAAAACTGCCGATCAGCAGCCGAACGCCTTCTGGAGGTTCGGAATGGTCTGCTTCTTGCGGCTCATCATGCCATCAACCCACATGGATGAACCCTGGAGCTTGCCGTCGAATGCTTTCTCGATCAGGGCAGGATCGTCGGAAAGAACCACCAGGTCCGTTCCTTCCTTGACGACGTCGGTGAGCATGAGCAGGACGGAGTGACGTCCTTCGGCTTTGACTTCAGCCATCGCCTTGAGCAGATCCTCGCGGATATCGGCGACCTGATCGAGGGTGGCCAGCTCGAGCTGCCCGACGCCGACCTTGTTGCCCTTCATGTCGAAATCCTTGAAGTCGCGGAACAGGAGATCCTTCACCGGAACACCTGCGACTGAGGATTTGGCTTTCAGCATCTCCATGAACAGGTCATCGGTATTGGCAACACCGGCAACGCCTTTCAGGTCGGCAACTGCTGCCTTGTCGTCGGCGGTGCAGGTCGGGGATTTGAAATTGACGGTGTCGCTCAGAATAGCTGCCAGCATGCCGCAGGCAACATTCTTGGGAATGGCAACGCCGGCGTCCTTGTACATTTTGTTCAGTACCGTTCCGGTACAGCCAACCGGCTCGGCGCGGAAAAAGATCGGGTTGTTGGTGGTTACATCGCCTATTTTGTGATGGTCAACGATCATTACGACATTGGCAGAGGCCAGGTTGGCAGGCCCCTGGGCAAGATCGCTGAAATCAACAAGAGCGATGTCCTTTCCGGCGGCATCGGTCAGCATTTCCGGGGCTGTGAGGCCAAACTGGGTGAGCAGCATTTTTGATTCCGGATTCAGGGCATCAGCACTGGTCTGCATGCAGGCTTTGGCATCCTTGCCCTGGGCCTTCAGCAGTTCGGCAAGCGCGATTGAAGACATGACAGAATCGGTGTCCGGGTTTGAATGGCCAACTACACAAATAGTCATCGTGGTTCCTCCATAAAAAATTTGTATGATGTAAAAAGGTTAACTGCAGATATTGCGCAATCTAACTGTTTCTTTTTTATCAGAATTCGAAGGAGCAGCATAGTGTTTTCGGTTATCTCCGTCAAGAGGAAAAGTGCTGCCGCCAGTTCAAGAAATCACATGAGCTCTCCTCGGCCTTCCTGAAATACTTCAACCGTGACAATGACCAGACCCTGCTGTATACTTTTCACCTGAGCATAGCAACTTAGCCCATTTTTCCAACCTCCCACCACCTCCAAGGGATGCACAGCATATGACCCAGAACGACTCCAACTCCACCATGCGGTCCCGCCGGAAAAACAGGAGGCAGGTCGGGATGCTCTTCATCGTGCTAGCCCTTGCCGTTGCCGGTGCCGCCGTGCTCTTGTGGAAAAAATCCTCCCTTTTCGATCGCTTCATCTCTCAGAACGAGCCGATAACCGTATCCTCCGCCGGCAAGGAAGAAAGCAAAGAAGCCGGTTCATCCTCCATCACAGCCAGCCAGTCTGCGACATCACCCGGAAATTCGTCAGAAGCGCCTTCGGGGCAGACAGATGAGGCATCCATTGCTCCCGGCGCAAGTGAAACTGCCGGCAACACTGGTGCCCAAGCTGAACCACGCCTATTCACAAAGGAAGAAATCTGCACGGAAGACCCGGCGAGAATTGCCTCCTTCTACAGCCAACTCGACCAACGGCCGTATTTCAAGGCTTTCGGATTGCCCCAGACCGGCAGGGAACATTTGACCGCGCTTATTCAGAAGCTTGCAGCGAGCCCTCCGACGGTTACCCGGGAAACCGACGACCTGTTGACAATCCTGAAAAATTCCGCTCATTTTTTCAGAGTGATCGGCAAAGACAATATCAATGTGGTCAAAAAGATTCTCGAACAGGAAAAAGCAGCGCTCGAAGATGTCCTCGCCTCGCTCTATAGGCTTTCCGGCCAGCCGGACTGCCTCGCAGCGCATCTCGGACTGTCGATTCCCGAATCTGTCTATTACGACTATAGCTGTTTCTTTCTCACAACCATGGGAGGAAGGCTGTATCTTTTCCGCCGCGATGCCATGTCGAGGATGCTCGTTACCTACTATGCTATCCAGATGATCGAACGCGCCAATGAGCATGGCGCCAACAGCCACGGCGTGGATATCCGACCTGCGATACATTCGTTGATCGAAGAGATCGAGAACAGCGGGGACCAACTGCAGCTAAAAGAGAGCTATCTCGATCAGTTGTACGCCCTGAAAGAAAAATATCCCGACGGACCTGAAGAATAATCTTTCAACCATATTCAACAACAGGGAAACATACCTATGGACATCTGGTACGTGGCTGTTAATGGCCAGCAGCAGGGACCGTACTCCCAGGAATTCATTCGTCAGTCTTTAAAGAGCGGGACTTTTTCCCGGGAGACGCTGGTCTGGCGGCAGGGATTCGAAGGCTGGAGGCCGATCGCTCAGGTCGACGAACTGCTCGCACCTGCAACCCAGTTGGCACCTCCTCTCTCTCACGCGGCATCAGCTGTCAGTCATGAAATAGATTTTGAGATTTTCGGCAATGAAATGCAGTTCGTCGAAATCATTCTCGACAGCCAGGAAAGCACGGTGGCTGAAGCTGGTTCGATGATGTACATGTCCAATGCGATCCGGATGGAAACGGTTTTCGGCGATGGCAGCGCCTCTGGCGCAGCAGGCGGCCTGCTCGAGAAGATGCTCGGAGCTGGAAAGCGGATAATCACCGGGGAGAGCCTTTTCACCACGGTATTCACCAACACCGGCCAGGACAGGGGCAAGGTGGCCTTTGCCGCACCGTATCCTGGCAAGATCATCCCCCTGCACCTGAAGCAGTACGGACACAAGCTCGTCTGCCAGAAGGACGCTTTTCTCTGCGCGGCAAAAGGAGTTGCCATCGGTGTCGAGTTTCAGAAGAAGATCGGCCTCGCCCTTTTCGGAGGCGAGGGTTTTATCATGCAGAAACTTGAAGGGGACGGGCTGGTTTTCATCCATGCCGGCGGCACCATTATCGAAAAGGAACTCCAGCAAGGAGAGATGCTGCGGGTTGACACCGGTTGTCTGGTGGCGCTGACCCAATCCGTTCACTACGACATCGAGTTTGTCGGCGGCGTGAAATCTGCGCTGTTCGGCGGCGAAGGCTTCTTTTTTGCCACCCTGCGCGGGCCTGGGCATGTCTGGCTGCAATCGCTCCCCTTCTCGCGCCTGGCCGGACGCATCCATGAAGCAGCGCCCCAGAACAATGCCGGGTTCTCCAGCAGCGGCGAAGGTTCAATCCTCGGCGGCCTGGGGAACCTCTTCGAACGTTGAACTGCCTGGCGCAGGAAAAGCTGGGTTTTCCGCCCTGAACATGCATCATGCTCCCTTGATTTGCCTGGCGGAAGGTTCCAGGTTATAATACACGATGATGGCACATCAAACTGGCAAAGCTGACTGACACATCCTGACGGTGCGGAAGATGATCCACAGCATCTCATCCATGACCGGCGAGTTCGCAGCATCGTATTTAGGCGACCGGCTGAGGCCAAGTTCCGAGGCAGCTTCGCTACCGCAGCAGCACACGCAGGCACAGCCAGGTGCGGGGGTCACCTCTGGGGACGTGACACAGCTCTCGCCGGCTGGACGTGCTGCCAGTCTGAGAGTGTCGGATGACGACGACACCCCTGCTGCAGCGCAGAACAAGGCGCAGCTCAGCCTGACAGCTGAAGAAATCAAGCAGCTGCAGCAACTGAAGATGCGGGACCGAGAGGTTAGAGCGCACGAACAGGCGCATCTTGCCGTTGCAGGGGCATATGCCCGGGGCGGGGCTTCCTTCAGTTACGAAAAAGGGCCTGATGGCAACAGGTACGCCATTGGCGGTGAAGTACCGATCGATGTCAGCGAGGAGGCTTCCACCGAGGCAACCATACAGAAGATGCGGGTCATCCGTCGCGCTGCTCTGGCACCAGCCGACCCCTCTCCTGCTGACAGACAGATAGCCGCCAATGCCCTGGCCAAGGAAATCGAGGCGAAGCAGCAACTTGCCGCCGAAAACCAGAGAGAACTGAATGCGATCCTCGGTTTAGCCTCAGATGCCAGGTCACAGCAGGAGATCGCAGGAAGGGCCATCCCACCTGAGGCCGACACCACCGTTGCCACCCGCTCGATGATGCTTGCCGCATATCAGCGGATTTCGGCGCTGTCCTGATGTGCCGTCCCCTTTGATTCTGACAATTTTCTAAATCAATGCCTGAAATGAACGAAACACTGCACAATGCGTCGCTATTTCAATTCCTGCGCTCGTCTCCGTCTCCCTTTCACGCGGCGAAAGCAATCGCCAATCAGTTGCAGGAACCCGGTTTTGTAAAGTTGCGAGAAGATGAGTACTGGTCACTGAGCCCCGGCACATCCTACTATCTTGTCCGTGAAGATGCAGGACTCGTCGCCTTCCGGCTGGGAGCAGGAACCACCCTGGACGCCGGCTTCAGGATGCTTGCAACCCATGGCGACAGCCCCGGATTGCAGATCAAACCCAGGGCCGGCCGGCAATCCGGGACATACCTGCAGCTCGGTGTCGAGGTATAT
>CAYYWK010000075.1:0-8924 GCA_964475345.1 uncultured Desulfobulbus sp. | reverse complement strand
CCAAGCGCCTGTGCTTTAACCGTCCCTTCAGGGCATCGATCGCCGGCGTTAACTGCCGGCGATCTAAGGCTCGTCCGGGAGTGGCACCTATCTGTCAGACGCTGGCCAGACTGGCTGCAGCGGTTTTCCGCTGCACCGGCCGCCGTTCGGGCGGCCGTCAGATCTCGGCTGCAATCGGCGGATTGCACGGATGAGAGAGGCGGGACGATGAATCGACAGGGGCGGGAAGGCTATATCTCGATCTTCCAGCAGGTGACGCGGATGATCTCGATGGTTCATGACCCCAGGCAGGTGATGGAGATCATCGTCCGCAGCCTGCCGGAACTGCTCGCCATCGATGCCTGCACCATCCGCCTGCTGGACCAGGCGAGCGGCGGCCTCGTCCTCGGCGCCGCCTTCGGCCTCTCGGATGAATACCTGGGCCGAACGGACGTCGATTCGCGGGAAACGCTGGGGATGGTGGCTTCCGGTCACCCGGTGGCTCTGAACGATGTGGCGGGCAGTCCGCACCCCTCATTTCGGGAGGCGGCGCTCAGGGAAGGCATCGAAGCGGTGCTCACCCTGCCGATCTCCTTCCAGGAGCGGGTGATCGGCATCATGCGGCTGCTGACCCGCAACCGGAGGGCCTTTGCCGATGAGGAAATCGCCTTCGCGATGGCCCTGGCGGAGCAGGTCGGCATCGCCATCGCCAATGGGCGGATGTACCGGCAGCTGGCCCAGCAGGTGGAGTTCCTGCGCGAACTGCAGTCCATCTCGCAGCTGGTCAACTCGACGCTTGATCTCGACCGCGTCCTGTCGACCATCGTCGAGCTGCTGCCTCGGAGCCTGCAAGCCCAGGGCTGCACGATCCGTCTGCTGACCCCCAAGTCGAAGGAACTGGAACTGGCCGCCGCCGCCGGCCTGTCACGGGAGTATCTCGACCGCGGCGAGGTGGTCGACGAGAAGAACACCATCCAGGCCCTGAATGGTGAGGCGGTGGCCATCCACGATGTCACCGCCGATGACCGGGTGCTGTGCCATGAGCACATGGTCAGGGAGGGTATCCGCTCGCTGCTGGCCGTGCCGATCAAGGTCATGGACGAGGTGATCGGGATAATCCGGATCCTGGCGCGTGAGCCTCGACAGTTCAGCGAGGCCGAGATCAATTTCTCTCTGGCCGTGGCCGAGGCTGGCGGTTCGGCAATCACCAACGCCCGGACCTATCGCAAGATAACCCTGCTCTTCAACCAGATCGAGGAGCACGAGCATTTTCTCGCCAACATCATCGACTGCATCAGGCCGCAATTGATCGTCATCGACCGGCAGGGGCGGGTGGTGATGGCCAACAGGGCCTTCCTCGAGGCCAGCGGCTGGCAGGAGGGCGAGGTGCTGGGAATGGAGTACCGGCGGCTCTGCCGCTCGGAGGAGGAACGGGAAATGTGTCCGGTGGACCAGGTCCTGACCTCCGGCCGGATGGCCAGCTCGATACAGCAGCTGAACGGTGACGAGGGCCCCCGCTGGCTGGAGCGGACGGCGACGCCGATGATCAACGAATCCGGCGAGGTCGAGTTTGTCATCGAGGTCATCCGCGACCTCACCGCCCAGCGGCTGCTCGAGGCCGAGAAGGTAGAGCGGAGCAAGCTGGAGGGAGTAGTTGAAATGGCCGGGGCGGTGGCCCATGAGATCAACACGCCGCTGTTCGCCGCCCTCGGCACGGCCCAGATGCTGGAGAGCGACCTGACGGGGACGACGGAAGAGGAGGATGTCCGGACGGTGATCCGCAACCTCAAGGCAATCAGTGAACTGACGGCGAAAATGACGGCGATGACCGGGTTTTCGAGCCGTGACTATGTTGGGGAAACGCGCATTGTCTCCCTGTAGTGGGGAAGGGCGTGGAAGAACAATCTAACGATGGAGTAGAGAGGAGATGCAACGATGAAGAGCAGATTGAGAATGTTGCCGTGGCTGGGTCTGGCACTGGTGATGCTGCTTGGCGCCCAGGCAGTGCAGGCGGACGAGAGCGGCGGAACTGCGCCGACGATTACGATCGACAAGACCGAGTTGAAAAATGGCGGCACGATCAAGGTCAGCGGCAAGGCCGAGCCCGGCAAACCGGTCTATCTTGAGGTCTGGTCGGAAGACCACGATGTGCGGGCAAGTCGTTTTGACGGCGAAAAAGACAAGGAAACCGGCAAGAGGCCGTATATTTTCTATATTACCCGGGAAATGCCAGCTTTTTACAAGATCCTGGTCCCGAAGGATCTGCAGCCGAAAATCGATGAGGCCAAGAAAGAAGGCGGCAAATGGAGCTACTCGGCGCTGCTGAAGGATCTCGGTGCCGACATCGCCTACTCCGTTCCGGCCAAGGTCAATATCGACCACTTCCAGGGCAGCCTGATGGCCAGCGTCATCGGCAGCCGCGGCAGGCAATTGCCGGCGATGGACGAGAAGGAGACCAAGAAACGCTCGATGCAGCTGGTCAAGGCCCGTTTCCGCAGCATCGGCAAGGTGCTGGCCGCGAATGTCAATATCCAGCCGGACGGTTCGTATTCTGCTGATCTGAAGCTGGAGAAGGGTCTGGCTCCGGGCAAGTACCATGTCGTCGCGGTCGTCGACAAGAAGGTCAAGAGCGAGGCGGCCGTCTTCGAGAACAAGATATCCTTCCCCACCGTGTATATGAGTAATGCCGGCACCAGCATGAACCTGATCTATCCCTTCGTGCTGACCCTGGTCGTCGCCATCTTCGGCGTACTGATGGGCGCAGGCGGCGGCTTCATCATGAACCCGTTGCTGGTCACCCTGTTCCCGGCCCTGCCGCACACCATCGTCGCCGGAACCGTCACCCCCACCGTGCTCTTCTCGCAGGGCAGCGGTATCTACAACTACTCGAAAATCAAGTTCATCAACTGGAAACTCGGCTGCGGCATCGGCTGCGCGATGCTCCTGGGCGGCTTCATCGGCCCCAAACTCACCGAGATGATCACCCTTGAGCAGTTCAAGTTCGCCTTCGGCTGGATACTTATCGTCCTCGCAGGCCTGATGTTCTGGCAGACGACCCCGGGTTACCTCGAGAAGAACAAGAAGGAGCAGGCCATTCTCAAGGAATTCAAGAAACGCGCGGAAGAGTCTTCCAAAGGTAAATAATCGCTCTCAAGGGAGGTAAGCATATGAAAGTAGAATTCTGGGGTCAGGAGTTTCAGGTCAACATGGTGGTCGGCTGCATCGGCGGCTTCCTTATCGCCATCATGTCGTCGATGTTCGGTTTCGGCGGCGGGCCCTTCATGGTGCCGCTGATGACGGTGGCCCTGCGGCTGCCGATGTACCTGGTTGTCGGCAGCTCGCTGCTGGCCATCTTCTTCAATACCTCGATCAGCACGATGCGCCATTACCAGTTCGGCAACTTCGACCTGGTCTTCTTCCTGGCGATGTTCCCGGCAGCACTGCTGGGTGGGTATATCGGGCCGCAGATCGCCAAGCGGGTCAGCCCGCTGGTCGTCAAGCGGGTGGCGGTGGCTGGTCTGCTGCTGCTGGCGCTGAACCTGCTCGGCGTGTATTAAGAGAACATAAAAAATATCTGAAAGAGAAAGGCGGGCAAAAAATGCCCGCCTTTCTCTTTGCTGCACCGGGATTGCAGAGGGGTGTTCTACCCGACGATACACAGCGATTGTTCTTTCGCCAACTGGGTCAGCTTGTTCGTTACCCGTCCCATGGTGAAATCGGCGACCTCGGAGATGCCTCGCCGGCCGGCGACGATCGTCCCGCATCCTCTGTTCTTGGCCTCTTCGACCACGGCCGCGGCGCGGCTGGGTACTCCGGTGACGATCTTGGTGGATATCCGGTCCGCAGAGACGCCCATTTTTGCCAGCCAGATTTCTGCGAGTTTCAGGGCCGGGCGAATCTCCTTCTCGGCATCTTCCAGCAGGCGCTGCCGATAAGATTCCGGGAAAATATCCTCCATCCCCTCAAGGGACACCGAAATACCCCGCACGGCATGGAACAGGGTTATGGTATTCTTGCCGTGGTTGAACATCCTGCCGACATGCTTGGCCGCCTCGATCGCATGATCTGAAGAGTCCATGGCGACCAGGATGTTGTCTGAACTCGGTTTTCCACCGACCAGCCACGTCGCCGGAGCAGGTGCTGAGCTGAGGATTTTGCTGGCGACTCCACCCAGCGGCAATTCAGGCGCAGAAGCGGATTTCCCGCGTCCGATGACCAGAACGCCGTACCCTCCCCTTTTGGCCTCCGCCACGACATCGCGGGCAATGCCTTCCTGCTGGGTACCGATGCGCGTAGTGACGCTGTCTGGCCTGAATCCGGCCTGCTTGAACATTTCAACCGCCTTGTTCATGAAGCTGGCGGCAATGTTTTCCTGCTTCTCCTC
The DNA here is from genome assembly GCA_964475345.1 of uncultured Desulfobulbus sp. Classification (GTDB taxonomy): domain Bacteria; phylum Desulfobacterota; class Desulfobulbia; order Desulfobulbales; family Desulfocapsaceae; genus Desulfoprunum. The sequence continues at coordinate 4,561 of CAYYWK010000075.1, read as the reverse complement.
GTATTCCCGGACAGCCTCGATTTTCGGCAGCCAGGCGGGGTCCTTCCCCAGATCCCAGAACACCTCGGGGACCTTGCTCATCACCTGATACACCAAGACCTCGGTGTCTGTCGGCCGCAGTGATTCACTGACATAGCGAACGACTGCGAGGGCTTCTTCTGAACCGTCAACTGCAAGTAAAACCTTTTTGTTTCCTTCAGCCATAATGCATTCCTCCGTTGTCTTGAATTGAACAGCTGTTGAAAGAAGTCGAGCCGGCCTTGTGTGCCGATGGTGCCCGTTTCCCGGTATGGACCGGGAAGGGATGCCATTTGGCGGGCCGGGGAATCTCGTCGTGTCCGTATGTACCAGAGATTTGCAAAATCAGGGCCGTGGTGGATTATTCTCTCCTGTTTCTTGAAAAGAATTATATATCAGTGAGTTGAAACCGTCTGGCAGCATGAAAGAGGTCGGTGATGCTCCTGGGTTTCAGGGCAGTGTATACCTGCGGTGATGGGGATCGAAGCGACTATACGATATATGACGGCGTAATTGTGTCGATAATCGATTCCGTGTGGGATGTGTTACAGGAAGAGTTGGCGCGGATGGAGGTGTATAGAAATTGTTACAGTGCCGGTGAGGCTGGAAGGTCTGTGCGGACCTGTGCACAGACAGCCGCAGCAGTTCGGTGCAGGAATGGGCCTCCCCGTTTCCTGTGGGTTACAGGGAAAGGACGGGGGCTGTTGCCGTGGCTGCCGGCAGGTTGTCTTCCGGCCTTGATGGTCCAGCCGGGGCAATGTCGGCTGGTTACTCCCGGCTAAGGTCTATTGACAAAGGATCTTGTGTGCCAGAAGACGCCCGTTTTCGGTGTTGAGGCATGTCGCGAGTTCCTGGCCCGCTGCCTGGGCAGTTTCGGTTTTTTCCTTGAGGAGCTCCTCCAGCCGCACCAGCAAGGCGGCGTCGGCAAGGACCTTGAGTTCAAGCCGATCTTCCCTGGTGGCCCGGTGGGATGTTTCTATCAGGGTGCAGACCTCGGCAACGAGATCCTCTTTCGCTGCGAGTTTTTCCAGAATGGCCGTGGCCAGTTGCCGGCCGGAGGCGATGACCTGCTCGAGGGCAGGAGTCCCGTGCTGTGCGGCCGCTTCAACTTCGCCGATTTCCAGCAGGTAGGCGGCGCAGAGGGTGATGCCGATAGTGGCACCCTCGTCGCGGGCGAGCTGCTCGGCGTAACGAGCGCGGCGCATGATCCGGCCGATCCTTTGGAAGTCTGATTTCAGGTAGCGTTTAACCTCGACGGCGACCCGGTCCTTCAGCAGGTTGTCCTGCCGGCCGACGAATTCCTCGGGCAGGGTGCCGAGGCACTGTTCGGCAAAGGGGCAGTAGGCGGCACAGCCGAAATCCATCTTCGGGTTGACCATCCGGTGGCCGCATTTCCCGCACTTGCGGTTGGTGTCGTCCTTGTAGAACTCGATGGTGGCGCCGCACTCTGTGCAGCTCTCCTCAAATATCGCCGATTCGTTCCAGAACTGCATGTCTTGACCGGGGCATTTCATGGCGGTACTCCTGTGTGGTGTCGCATCGGTCTTCCGGGATGGCAGGCCCCGGAAGACGGTGGCTGCGGTTGCTGAGCGCGGTGCGGGATGCTCCGTCGTTTCTTCCAGCATAGCCTGTTGCGACGATACCGCCTTGACCTGGGTCAAGGGGATGTCAGAAAGATCGCGCCGGGGGAAAAAGAATTACCCGGTCGCTTTGCCCAGACGCCGCGCTCAGAAGGCGCAGTTCGCCGAGACCAGATGGTTGACAGCCATCACCGACGGCGAATCGTCAGGCAGTTCGAGCAGTGAACGCTTTTCCATGTCAAAGGTCAGCAGGGCCTGGTCGTCGGGGATGATGCCGGCAAGCGGCACGCCGATCTCCTCGACCTCGCGCAGGAAGACCTCATTGAGCTGCTGCGGCCCCCTGGTCACCACCAGCCCCAGCTTCGTGACGTCGAGGTTCAGGCCCGGCAGCATTTCATGGATGCGGCGGACGGCCCGCAGGCCGCGCAGCGAGTAGTCGGTGACGAGAAACAGGACGTCGACCTTGCCGCTGGTGCGGCGGCTGAGGTGCTCCATGCCGGCCTCGTTGTCGACGACCATGTATGTGTAGCTGGCGGCCAGCTTGTCCGTGAACTTGTTGAGGATGTTGTTGACCATGCAGTAGCAGCCCTGGCCTTCCTGGCGACCCATCACCAGCAGGTCGAAGGCCGGCTTTTCGATCAGGGCCTGCTCTACCAGCGTTTCGAGGTAATTGACCTTGTCCATGCCCGATGGCACCCCCTGCGGGTCGCGCATGTAGGTTTCACGGATGTCGCCGATGGTGGTGGTCACGTCCAGGCCGAGGGTCTCGCCAAGGTTGCTGTTCGGGTCGGCGTCGACAGCGAGAATCGGAGTCCTGCCGGTTGAGGAAAGGTAGCGGATGACCAGGGCGGCGACGGTGGTCTTGCCGACTCCCCCCTTGCCGGCGAATGCAATGATCTTGCTCATGATATCTCCAGCTGAATTGATGGTGAAGAAGTGGTTGCGTGCTGTCCGTAACTATATGCATTGATGACCCCGGCGCCAGCACCAATCGACAGAAGCGCAGCGTTGCTGCTGCCGGCCTGGCTGCCGGAGTTGAGCTCGTTGTCGCCTTGGCGGGCGGGGAGACAGGCCGGCCAGGGCAGGGAGGACTCCCCGGCCCTGGCCTTGGGGTGGGGGCTAGGCAGCCTGTGGTCGGGCCTTCTTCTTCTTTTCCTCGACCGGTGGCGCCAGCAGGGATTTGACATGCTCGATGTGCGATGGCTGGATGGTACTGTTACTGGCGATTCCCAGTCTGCCCTCGTCGATGCCGAGGCAGAGCCCGAGCAGCTGCGGGAAGAGCAGCACCGGCAGCACCGTCTTGCCGCTCTCCCCTGTCATGTGCTTCTGGGTGGTGTCGAACTGGAGGTGGCAGTAGGAGCAGATCGGGGTGGCGAAGTCAGCGCCGGCCTGCTGCGCCCCGCTGATCTTTTCCTGCAGCAGCGTGCGCGACAGCTCGTCGTTGAGGCCGGCCAGGGCCGCCCCGCAGCACTCCATCTTGCCCCGCCAGTCGAGGCTGGTGGCGCCGGTGGTGGCGACCAGGTCTTCGGTGATCCTTGGCACGAACGAATCGTCGAAACGGGTGATCTCCCGCGGCCGCAGGATGTGGCAGCCGTGGATGACCGAGAGCTTGAGCCCCTTGCAGACGTTGACCGCCTTCTTGCGGATGGCCTCGCAGCCGACGTCCTCGTGGAGCACCGCCAGGTAATGGCGGATTCTGGTTGTGCCGCTGTAGTTCAAGCCTTCCTTGGCCAGCATGGCGTTGACCTCGTCTTTCAGCGCCTGGTCGCGGTCAAGGACGTTTTTTGCCTTCATCAGGCTGGCGAAGCAGCAGTTGCAGATGACGAGGATGTCGAGGCCCGCCTTCTCGGCGATTGCCATGTTGCGGACCGAGGGGACGATGTAGGCCTTTTCGTCGACGTTGCGGACCGGGTAGCCGCAGCAGTTGAATTCCGGGATCTTCTCCAGCCCGATGCCGAAACTCTCGAGGACCGCCTCGGTGGAAGCGGCGTACTGCTCGATACGGACAGGGATGTTGCAGCCCTGGAAGAATGCGAATTTCATGACCTGCCTCCCTCTTCGATTTTGGCGATGGCGGCATTTTTCAGGCCGTAGAAGATGTCGCAGAGCTCGACCTGGTTCGGGCAGTGCTCCTGGCAGAGGTAGCACGTGGAGCAGCTCCAGATCATCTTCGCTCCCATTGCCAGCTCGACCTTGCCGATGCCGAGGCTGAACATGATCTGGTGCGGCAGCATGCCGAGGGCCTCGGCCGGGTTGTCGAAACTGCGGACCACCGGGCAGATGTTGGTGCAGCGCTGGCAGGAGTAGCAGCTCTGGTAGGAGCTGTTGACGAATTTCTGTCCCTTGCCGAGGGTCAGGGGCCGGACCAGGTCGGCCAGGGCGACGAAGCTCTTGCGGAAGACCTCCTCGACCTTTTTCAGCGCCTTCAGGTGGTCGCCGGCATAGGTGCGGGCCAGGGCTAGCGGGAAGGAAAAATGGCTGAGCAGCGTCGCTTCGGGGATGCCGCGGTCGAGCAGGGCGTAGCGAGCGCTGACGAACAGTTCCTTGAGGTTGATCCCGGACGGGCAGACGTTGGTGCAGCGGTCGCAGCTGGTGCAGACGTAGAGGCCCTGCTGCAGGCGCTTGTAGGTCGCCTCGTCAAGTTCCTTGCCGCTGGCGATGTTCTTTAAGAACTGCACCTTCTCCGAAGGCAGGATGAAATCGTTGCCGAAGGACTCGAAGAACATGTTCGACGAGCATTCTAGGCTGCAGGAGCCGCAGTGGGTGCAGGCCGAGAGGCCGATCATCTGCCGGGTCAGGACGTTTGCCGCCTCGCCGTTTTCCTTGCCCATGATCCGGGTGATGATCAGGCTGACCGGGGCGGCGACGATGTGGAACATTTTCGAGAAGGGCAGCCAGGCGAGGAAGGTCAGGCAGAAGAGGATATGCAGGTACCAGAGGGCGTTGACGGTCGCGGGCTTGTC
>CAYYWK010000074.1:0-8972 GCA_964475345.1 uncultured Desulfobulbus sp. | reverse complement strand
CGCGAGGCCGGCATCCTCCTCGATCTTCCGCCCCCAGGGCGAGAAAAAAAGGGCAATAGCGGCGATGGCAAGCAGGGAGCCGAAGCAGATTCCACGCCAGGCGCTGATCATGGCAGAACCTGGTCAGGGGAGGGGTATGGAGTGGGCGGCGATCTTGTTGAGCAGCCCCTGCCGGGAGATCCCGAGCGATTTCGCGGCTTTTGAACGGTTGCCGGCGCAGGCGGCGAGGGTTTCGCGGATCATCTGGGCCTCCATCCGCTCGATCGCCTCCTTCAGGGTGTCGGCGGCCGGGAATTCTTCAAGGCCTTCCTGCCAGTCCGGCCGGGTGCGCCTGATCCGGTCGGAGAGAAATTCGCAGTGAATGGCCTTGCCGTGGCCGGACATGGCCATCGCCCGCTCCATCTCGTTTTCGAGCTCGCGCACATTGCCGGGCCAGTCGAAGCGCATCAGGAGGCCGAGGGCTGGCGGGGAGATCACCGGCACCGGCCTGCCGGAGCGGGCGGCGAACTTGGCGAGGAAGTGATTGGCCAGGAAAATGATGTCCTCTTTGCGCTCGCGCAGCGGCGGCGGGGTAATCTGGAAGACGTTGATGCGGTAGTAGAGGTCCTCGCGGAAGTTGCCGCGGCGGATTTCTTCGGCAAGGTCGCGGTTGGTGGCGGCGATGACCCGCACGCTGACCTGCCGGGTCAGGCTGCTGCCAACCGGCCGGAACTGCCCCTCCTGCAGCAGCTTGACCTGCATCGTCGGCGACATCTCGCCGATCTCATCGAGGAAGATGGTGCCGCCGTCTGCGATCTCGAACAGTCCCTTCTTGTTGGCCACCGCGCCGGTAAAGGCTCCCCGGACGTGGCCGAACAGTTCGCTTTCGAGCAGCTGGTCGGAAAGGGCTGAGCAGTTTTCAGCGACGAAGGGTTTGTCCTTCAGCGGGCCGTTGTAGTGGATGACCTTGGCGACCAGTTCCTTGCCTGTACCGGTCTCACCCTGGATCAGCACCGTCGTCGGGGTGTCGATGATCTTGTCGATGAGCTCGAACATCCGGCGCATCGGTGGGCTGGAGCCGATGATTTCGCTAAAGCCCGACCTGTCCCTGGCCTGGGACAGCAGCAGCCGTTTTTCCCGCTCCAGGGAGCTGACATGGTCCTTCAGTTCCCCGTAAAGCCTTGCGTTCTCGATGGAGACGGCGATTGTCCCGGACAGGAATTCGAGGATTCTGCGTTCGCGGTCGGTGAATTCGCCATCGATCTTGTTCAGCGCGTAAAGCACTCCAAGAAACCCCTTCCTGGTCTGCAGCGGCAGGCAGATCATCGAGCGGGTGTTGAAACCGCTCCTCGCGTCCATGCCGCTGAAGAAGCGGTCGTCGCCGGCGACATCGTTGATGACGGCGGAGCTGCGATTCTCCCTGACCCAGCCGGCGATGCCGCAGTCGTCTGGAAAACGCAGGGCGGCGTTGTCGGGGTTTGGCGTGGCGACGTCTTCGTCGAAGGTGCGGATGAAGTAGTATTCCCGGTTCTCCGGGTCGTGGAGGGCAATGGAGGCGCCCTCGATGCTGAGGATCGCTTTGATCCTGGCGAAGATATCCAGGATCATCTGGTCCATGTCCCGGATGGTGTAGAGCGATGCGGTGACGTCGCTGAGCAGTGCGAGTTCGTTGTCCGAAAGATGCAGCTGTTCCACCATGCCATACCTCGATTGTCGTCAATACGTGGAAGCGGGGGCCAGACTATTCTCTGAGACTGTCAAGATTGTATACACCTTTACGGAGACAATGTCCAACGTGTGGACATTGTCAGGCGACGGCGTGCGGGCGAATAGTCATTGCCGGTGCGCAGACTGTCATAAAGATAGTAATATATCAATTAGATAGAAGGTCGATGCAGGTGTGCTCTACTTTTTTCTCATTCTGGTATTCATCTTGCGATATTTCCTGCGAAGACAACGTAAAGGCAGAACGCCGCAAACACACTGAACACATGGGGGTATCACGATGAACGGATTCGCAGACGCTATCGTATGGATGTGGTTTCTTCCCGTTACCCTGTTTATCGTCCTGCCAATGGCCATGCTGGCAGGCCGGCTGACCTGGCGGATCATCGCGCCGCGAAGGGAGCAGTTGAGAGAGGCGGTTGGCCGGGCAGGAACCTGCACGCCGGAAATGCTGGCCCAGGCCGGCGCATGAAACTGCGACAGGGGGGCGTCCACTGCTGTCTGCCCTGAGGGCGCTCCCCTGGTTGAATGAAAATGCTGCAGCCTTTCCCTTCAGAGGGCATGGCAAACGGCTTGGAATGTCAATGGCGCCGAGTGCACACACAACAAAGGGGGGTGTCAAGATGACCGGATTTGCAGAGGTAATCGTATGGATGTGGTTTCTTCCCGTGGCCCTGTACATCGTTCTGCCGCTGTTCATGCTGTGCTGCTGGCTGATCGGCAGATTAGCGGTCCCGAAGAAAGCCAGGTGGGGAGCAGCCGAATCGGAAATTGCGGCAATCAAGCCGGAAATGCTTGCGAAAGCAGGCATATGACACAAGCGCCAGGGGGCGCCGGGGGATTCCGCTTGATCCCCCGGCATTTCCCGGCGACTGAGCACCGCGCACGACCATCACGTTTGTAGCAGGATTCAGGCGGTACCGACCGAACCGCTGCAATCGGCGCCTTTTTTCGTTCACATGGAATGACATCAGCCGAGGGAGGGGGGAAATATGGAAAGAGTCCTGGGGAGCGTCATGTTTGTTCTGCTGTCTCTCATGCCTGCCCGGTCGCCGGCGGCAGACCTGAAGATTGCCGAGAAGACTGTTTTTCAGGAGATGCGGGCGAACATATCGCCGGAAAACATCAAGACCACCGACGATCTGTACAGAAAATGGCAGGAAGTTCAAGCCGGCAGCAGCAAAGCCGTGTTGATCGATCTGCGGACCCAGGCCGAATTCGAAAGCGGCCATATCAAGGATTCGAACAATGTCGATTCAGGGCACGCCTACACTATGCCGGACAAATGGCCGGACCCGGAAACGGAGATGTGGGTGTATTGCCGGACAACCCACCGCGCCACCTATTTTGTCGGAACCTTATACAGGTATGGCTACAGAAATGTCTACCTCGTTGAAAACGGCATAGTGAAATGGGCCGAGAAGGGGTACCCGTTGGTCAATACCTATCTGGGTGAGTTCAAGGTCGTCAAATACGACAAGAAGCTGAAAGAGGCCTATGCCTATCGTGAGGACCGGTAAGGGGGGATCGGTACACAGCCAGCCTTGACCCGGTTGGGGAGAGGGGAGGAGTCTGCCGGAATGCATTCGGGCGGCGAGGGCAGGCAGAGTACCGGTTGGGCCGGCCATGGTGCATGCGTCATGGCCGGCCCGTTTTTGCTCTGAAGATGCATGGAGATGCAGATGCTATCGATGATTTTCAGGCTGCGCACAACCTTGCGGCGAGGCAATCGGAAAACGCCACAGGGTTCACCGGGGAGGCAGGGATGATTCGGGCTGTGGCAATAACAAAGGCCGTCCGACGGGGATCATGGCTCCAAGTCGTTGTTGAGGCGAGTGATGGCGGCACGTACCGCGTCAGATGCGAAATGACAGGAGAAGATGTCAAGGCGTCCGTAGTCGACTGGCTTTCGTCGAACCTGGCAGTTCTGCTGGACGTGCCGGTTGTCAGGCCGACTGTCATCGCTGTCAGTCGGGTCGATCTGCAGGCAGCGTGCATCGATGCTGCAATCGCCCGCGTCATCGATGGAGCTGCCGGGTTGAGGCTGGCCCTGCCCTGCCATGAGGATGCGCAAGAACTGCGAAGAGGCGGGGATCTGCCGGCAGGCTCTGCGGCCTCCGATGCAATCTTCCTGTTCGACCTGCTTGTCGGCAATAGCGAGCGGATCCATGACAAGAGCAGTATCGTGAGGTTGAAAAGCAGGTCGCTCTGCTGCGATTTTGCCTGTTCGCAGGTCATGCGGACAGCCATCGACGGTCGTGACAGTTCGTTGTTCCAGGCAGCTGTTTATCGACGTCATCCGTGCTATCGGGAAGGGGTGAGCGCACATGGCCTCAGGCTTGCAGCGCAGGCTGTACCGGATGCCTCGCTGGCAGCCATTGCCGAGACGGTACCTGAAATATGGCGAAAGCGGGTTTTCGGAGAGCTCGGGGAGCCGGCAGGAAAGAAAAGATTGTTCAGGGCCCTTCAGATTGTCAGGGATCGGGTGTTTCGTCTCGATGCGATGATTGCCGCCATCGAACGCTCTCATGCAGACCCGGAAGGTCGACGGGTTTCGAAAGTGCTGGCCAGGAGCAGCACGTTTCTATGCCTTGCCGGAAGGATCGCGCCATCCCCGCAGTTGCTTGCGGTTTCACTGCCCGGGAGTTGAGCCGGCAGTACCGATACGTCTTCGGACACGAGCCGCCGAAGCCGTGGCCGTTCCTCCTGATCAGAACTTGAGTTCGTGCGCTGAGGGTGTTACAAGAAAGAGAATGGTGCCGGTACAAGGGCAGCATCACGAGCGCCAACCGGCTGATCCTTCATCTGCCTGACCCGCCCTGCGGTTGCGTATGCGTTACGATCAGAAAGCCACGGGTTTTCATTATCTTCGCAACCGGATTCTGCTGTTTTCGATCCTGATCACCCTGGTTCCATCGCTTGCGATGGGATGGTTCTGGTTTGATCTCACCCGTCGGGCCACCACGGAAAAAATTGAACAGAAATTCCTCGATGCTGCAGGAATTATCGAGCGGGAAATCAGTCTCTGGCTCAAGGAGCGGAAGTACGACCTGCGGGTATTCGCCAGTTCCTCCATCGTCCTCGACAACCTTCAGCCGTCTTCAGGCGATACCGGCGCACCCGGGCAGCAGGACGAGGATGAAAAACGGCAACGTCAACGAAAGATCGCTGCCTACCTGGATCTGATCAGGGAACAGTTTCCCTCCTACCGAAGGCTGACAGTGCTGGATGGTGCAGGCGGCATGTTCGTGTCTTCCGGCTTATCCGGAAACGATCTGCCGCAGCCTCTCCCCGGCGATCGGCGCTTACAGAACGAGAATTCCCCGTTCTTTACCGGGGATGCGGTGCGAGTCGGCAAGGAGTCGCTGCCGGTTCTGCCGATTGGCATCGCCCTGCAATCCGCCGGGAAAGAGCCTTCACCCGGATTCCTGGTGATGGAGGTGGAGCTCAATGGGCTGCTGCCCGTGCTCGCCAGCATGCTGCCGCAAAAAGGCAGCGTGAACCCCGGCGTCATTTCACTCCTGGCCGGGGACGGCCTGGTCATCCTTTCCGCCGGGCCAGGAGCTTTCCCGGCGACGCCGGCGATCAGCCGGGAGCAGGTCGGCAGGCTGCTCGCGGCTCCGAGAAAGCTGCAGGAGCTTGCGGTGGGAGATGCATCACGGCTGATCGGCATGGTCAGTTCCTTTTCGGAGCTTCCCTGGCATCTACTGATCGCCGAGGACAGCAGCCAGGTGTTTGCCGGGTTGATCGCCGCCCGCAATCGGATCATCCTGATCACCATCCTGTTGACCGTCGCCATCGGCGGTGCCGCAGCCATCATCGCCAGGCGGATCATCGTCCCGATGCAGAGGCTGACCGAGGGTGTGCTGCGGGTTGCCAGCGGCGATCTCGATGTCGCTGTCCCGGTGCGCGGGGAGGACGAATTCGGCCTGGTCAGCGGGATGTTCAACGAGATGGTGCTGCGGCTCAAGGAAAATCAGGCAAAACTTGAACAGCTGGCGATCACCGACTCTCTGACCGGGCTCGCCAACCGCAAGCAGATCATGGCTGATCTGGCGATACATCTGGAAAATTTCCGGCGGCATGCCACGGATTTTTCGCTGTTGATGGTCGATATCGATCACTTCAAGAAGATCAATGATACGCACGGTCACCTGGTCGGAGATGCCGTTCTGGCCCAGCTCGCAGTTCTGCTGCAGCAGAACCTGCGGATCGTTGACAGCGCCGGTCGCTATGGCGGTGAAGAATTCCTGGTGATCCTGGGGCAGGCCGACCTGGAACAGGCGATGATCACTGCCGAGAGGATCCGCCAGGCTGTCGACCGGCAGGTTTTCGCCTGCGGCGAAGCCGTCCTGCGGCTCACCGTCAGCATCGGGGCCGCCTCCGTCCAGGCGGAGGACAGCGGCACGGGCTTGATCGGCCGGGCCGATGCGGCGCTGTACGAGGCGAAGTCCGCGGGGAGGAACAGGGTGGTTACAGCCGACTGAGGGCAGTCGGCTGCAGCCGAACTTGCGGACCCGAATCCTGCAGACCGGGCCTTACTTCGGCAGTGCCATGACCGCCACGCAGGGGCTGCCCTGAAAAGGGCTGCTGGTCAGGGGCGAGAGGCGAGGCCGTCTGGTGTCAGCACTTCCAGCAGACTGTAGTGCACCCATCCCACCTGGCCTTTTTCCGAGATCACCTTGATCCACCTGCCCCGGTAGCCGGTGGCCAGCACCTCCGTACCAGCGGAGAGGGTATCCTGAATTCTGCCGCTGCTGCTCGCTCTGCCGCGCAGATTTGCCTTTTTGAGCGTGATAAGCGACATCGGTTCGGCGAAATCGGCGTAGGGGTGTGTCTTTGTCACTTTTTTCGTGATTGCCTGCAGTTGTGCTTCACGGGTGACGTGCAGTGCCTGGAATGCCAACGAGCACGCCTGGTCGTAGCGGGCCTCGGCAAGGGCTTTACGGCTGTCGGCGAGCAATCCGTCGATGGCAGACCAATGCGGCGAGGCCATGTCGGAGACTGCCGATTCTTTCGTCGAGTTGATCTCGCCTTCCGCTTCGGCCAGGCAGATAACGGCCTCGGCTTTCGAGTTCGGCGGCGGGATCCTGTCCTGCACCGTCAGCGACTCCCGGACTGTGGCGCCGCGGCTTTCATCGTGTGCCCCGTCGGTCGAAACCCGCGTTCTGACGAGTTCCATCTGCAGCCTGGCGGCGGTATTCTTCTGTTCGTTGAGCGCGCTCGCAAGACGGCGGTTTTCCTCCTGCAATGCCCTGTTCTGCGCTTCGCTCTCGGCCAGCCTTCCCTCCAGTTTCCGGGTGGCCGCACAACCGCAGAGAACCTGACTGACCGCAAGAAGGGAGATGACTGTCCTGATGAGGGGGGAGTGACCAATGGTGTTCAGCATCGGCGTAACCTGCTCATGATGTGAAATGGCAGCGGCAACCGGGGATCCGAATGCAGCGAATACCCAGCGGGGAAAACACTGTGCCGGCTACCCAGGCATGGTCGGCTCGATTCCGGCCAGTCGGTGCTCGACGGCCTGGCCGGGGGCGTTTTCCCTGAAACGTGCCTCGTAACTCTGGCCCCACTGGCAGAGGCTGTGCATCACCGGCATGATACTCTGGCCGAAGGAGGTCAGCGAATATTCGACCTTCGGTGGAACCTGGGCATAGACCTCGCGGTGTACCAGCCCGTCCTGCTCCAGTTCGCGAAGCTGCTGGGTGAGCATTTTCTGGGTGATGTTGGGGATGCTCTGCCGCAGTTCGCCGAATCGCCGCACACGCTCCTGACCGAGATGGTAGAGGATTATCGGCTTCCATTTGCCGCCGATCACGTTCAAGGTCAGCTCAACCGTGCAGTAGTACTCATGCCTCTGGCAACTCTTCAGCCTGCAGTCGGACATCGTGGATTTCCCTGTGGTATATTATGGGATACTACATAACAATCAGGTACCTGCTTTCATAATTTACCATAAGGGTGTAATAGAGACCAAGGATTTAGAGGGGTGGCTGCTCATATGGCGGCCCATGAGAGACACACCATGCAGGGAGGAAGGGATGGATCTGCGGTTTTCTGTTGATGAGGAACTATGTACAGGATGCGGCGAATGTGCCGGCGACTGCCCCTATGGAGTGATTGTCATGGAAGGGGAGTACCCCAGCATAGACCCTGGGCGCCGGGAGATGTGCATCGGCTGCCAGCACTGCCTTGCCATTTGCGGCCCCGGGGCTTTGCGCATCCACGGCGTGGACCCGCAGCATTCGCTTCCGCTCGCTGGAAACCTGCCTACGCCGGAGCAGCTGGCGACGCTGATGCGGGGGCGGCGTTCGGTGCGCCGCTATGCAGAGCGACAGGTTGCAGACGAACAGATCGAATTCCTTCTCAGCACCGTTGCCAGCGCCCCGACCGGCGTCAACAACCGCCAGGTGCTGTTCACGGTGATCGACGACCCCAGGGTGATGGATGACCTGCGCCGGCTTGTCTACGGCACCCTGGACACGATCATCCGCGAGGACAGGCTGCCAGCGGGGATGGAATTTTTCAGGGCGATGGTCGAGGATGCGCTGAAGAACGGTCGTGACAACATCTTCCGCGGCGCGCCGCATCTGCTGATCGTGTCTGCTCCCGAAAACTCCCCTTCCCCCGATGCGGACTGCCATATTGCCCTCAGCTACTTCGAACTGCTGGCGGCCAGCATGGGCCTTGGGACGCTCTGGTCGGGGCTTGCGAAATGGGCCATGACGATTATCGCCCCGGAGTTGCTGGCACGACTTGCGGTGCCTGGAAACCACCGGGTGGGTTACATGATGGTGTTCGGCCATCCGGCGGTAACCTACCACCGCACCGTTCAGCGGGCCAACGAGCACGTCAACAGGGTGCGGGCAATCGCCACGGCGTGACAGGCAGATTGCCTTCTCCAGCCTGCGGTGGCCATGCCTGCGGTTCAAGGCATCGGCAGGCTTGCCATTTGCTCGATCGCCCCTATAATCTTCGAAGAACGATGCCGGAGAAGGCCTCGCGAAGGATCAAACCCAGCCCGGAGCAGAGAATCCATGTCGATACGTAGTCTGGCCACCGACCTGTACCGGTCGCAGCAGAAGGTCGAAAAACTCGAAAAGGCATTTGCCGCTGCCGCCCCGGCCGAACTCATCACAATTGAAGAGGAGCTGCGGGGGGCGAGAGCGGAATTGCAGTTGCTGCGGAAGATGCTGGACGGTGAAAAGGAGACGGGTTTGAGCCGCAGCCGTCTGGGTTCTTTCGTGAACAAACGCTGACGGCCGGCC
>CAYYWK010000073.1:0-9040 GCA_964475345.1 uncultured Desulfobulbus sp. | reverse complement strand
CATACTGATCGCCACAAGGCTCTTCGACAAAGCAGTGTACCTACCATGCCGAAGGAATGCAAAAGAAAGCCCTTGACTGCATTGACAGCAAAAAGCCCGCAATCCTTGGTTGGATGCGGGCTTGATGGAGACTTTCAAACGTCTTTGGATGTCAACCTGGCGGAGAAGCAGGGATTCGAACCCTGGGTGGAGTTCCCCCCACAACGGTTTTCGAGACCGTCCCGTTCAACCGCTCCGGCACTTCTCCGCTTGGCGGATAGTGATACCAGCAACGCCTGCAATCTTCAAGCAATTTGCGCGATCAGGGCGGTTTTCGGCAGCCGCAGGCCCTCCCTCTCACCTCGAGGCGGCAGCGGCTTTCTCCCGCAAGGCCCGGTGCAGTTCGGCATGCACTCGGTCATTGAAGCTTGCAAAAATGACGCTCTCAGGCTTGGCCGCATTTTCGAGAAAGCTCCAGACGGCATCGATGGCAATGGTGCACGCCGAGGCAACCGGGAACCCATACGCACCGCAACTGATGGCCGGAAACGCGATGCTCGAAAACCCGCGATCTGCCGCGATCCTCAGGCTCTTCCGGTAACAGGAGGCCAGCAGCGCGGCCTCCTGTGCCCCGCCGCCCCGCCAGATCGGGCCGACAGTATGGATGACATGCCGGGCGGGCAACCTGCAACCGCTGGTCAACCGGGCCTCTCCGGTCGGACAGCCACCCAGGACGATGCACTCCTGCAGCAGGCCGGGACCGGCGGCACGGTGAATGGCCCCATCTACGCCACCACCCCCGAGCAGAGACGAATTGGCGGCATTGACGATGGCATCGACCGCAAGCGTGGTGATATCCACCGCTTCGATCCTTATCCGCTCTTCAACCTGCATCACCAGACCACCTCTTCTTCACTCTACCGGACCAGATCCTGCCGCAGCCATGTTTCCGCCTGGCGGGTTGCAGCGCCGGGAAATTATCAGCCATACCAATAGAAGGTCACTGTCTTGCTCGAATTGCCATAGGGGGCGTGCAGGTAGACCCCGCCATGGGCGGTGCCGGTGTTCGCCGAGCCTTCGCCATTGGGTCCTATGCCGGGCTTGAAGACAAAACCGTCACTTTCCCGGTAATTGTGCGAGGTATCGTTGACATAGACAGTATGCCCATCCTCGAAAACGACTTTCAGTTTCGACCCGAAATCAGGCCCGCTCTCGGGGATCCGCCATGCCTGGCGCCCCCCGTTGCGGACACCGTAGCTGGTGTATGTCGCCGATTCGCTATATTCGCCCGACGCCCCGGCCACCGACGAGCCGGAAGCAGATCCGCCTGCTGCGGCGGCTGGAACCGCCGCAGCCCCGTCAACAGACTGGTCCTGCCGGTAGGACAATGCCATCCGGCCGCTATCCAGTTCGCCGCTGTCGAATTTCAGCAGCATCGCCAGGGCCTTTTCCATGGCCGTCGCCGTCGGAGCAACACTCATCGTCGTTCCGCGCGAATCCCAGAGGGCTGAAGGAGTGTCGTCGAGCTGAGCGGCCTGAAAGGCCTGGGCATGGATGGTTTCCGCCTCCTCGGTGGTGAGTTTGCCTGAGCTTTCCAGTTCCTTCAGGGCCGCCCTGGCTGCATCCTCCACATAGACGAAGCCGTCCGCCCGCGTATGCTCGGCCATCTTGGTGTCGAGCAAGGCATCGTATTCCTGTGCCAGCGCTTCGCCCTTCAAGGCGGAGATTCTGTCGTAGATGATGCTCGCAAACAGCTGCTCCTCGTTCACCGAGGCCGCTTCAGCCCCGCCGATCAGCGCGTTGAGGAAGCTCACCAGTTCCGGGTGGGCGGCTTCGGTTGCGGTCTGCGCCGACGAGCCGCCGGCCTCCTGGGCATCCTGATCTTCGCTTGACTGGTTGAGGACTGACTGGAAATCCTGGTCGACGGCAAGGTTGTCCTGGAAGGTCTGTCGCCAGGAATCTGCTTGAACAAGGTTGATGGCATACGGATTCGTTGAGGCGATCATCGCTTCTCCTCCCCACAGGGTGACGGTGATTCTGGACGACAGCCCGCTGAAGCCAAGGCATGCCGGAACACAGAGAGTACCCTCAACATATCGGACAGCGCCGGAAATTCTTTACCTGTCTAAGAATTCTTCCCGTCATGGGATGCGGCAGGGGCAGGAATATCTGTCGGGGAAATCGGCTTCAGGCAGTGGCCGCATTGCGGAGGCCGTTCGCTGCCTGCACTTGGCGCTCTTCATCGCCTGAAAAATGAACATCACGGACAACCAGTCATTGTGGCCATATCGGGCATCGGCAAGGCGCTTGCCAGGGCGTTGTCCCCGGCTGAACCAGGGGAGCAGGCATTCTCTGGGATAAACCTATTGCGGCGGACCTTTCTCCTGCAACTCATTCCCTGTGCCCGGCAGGGACTGGAAACGCTGGATCGCCGCCCTGGCGTTGAACAGGAGTCGTTCCGGACCAAGAATATCGGCCAGTCCGGACAGCCGCACCACCTTCAGGGCACTGGGGTTGAGCGCGGCCAGCCACAGTTCCACACCGCGATCCTGCGATCGCCTTTCCCCCTCGATCAACATCTGCAGGGCCGAGTACTCGATGTCGGGAACCCGGCTCAAATCCAGCGTCACCACCCGCGGCTGGTAACGGGTGACCAGGGCGTTGATCTTGTCGGCGATATTCTGGGCATTGGCAAAATAGATCCGTCCCTCCGGGCGCAGGATCAGCAGGCCGTCGAAGGTTTCGTCGTCGGGATTTTCCGGCGACAGAGGGCGCAGCACATCGGCTCCGCGCTTGCGGCCGATCACATACACCGGCGGACTGGCGGTCTGGCTCATCAGGTTGACCATCGAAACGATGATCGCCACCACGATGCCCTTCAGGGTGCCGAACACCAGGACTCCCAGGAAGGCCACCAGCGCCCAGCTGAATTCCATACGGCGGATCTTCAGGATGGAGAGGAATTCCCCGGGCTGAATCAATCCAACCGAATAGACGATGACCACCGCTGCCAGCGTCGCCATCGGCAGCAGCCCCAGCAGCGGGGCAAGCAGCAGCATGGTGGCGGCCGCAGCGCCCGCTGTGACCAGCGAAGCTTTCTGGGATCTGCCGCCGGCAGCCCTTACCACGGCAGTCTGCGAAGTTCCGCCGCCAGCCGGCATGGCCCCGAACAGGGCACCGCCGAGGTTGGCGGCACCGGTGGCAAGCAGCGCACGGTTGGCATTGATAACCGGCTCGGAACTGGCGGCGAAGGCTCGTCCGGCAGCAATCGATTCGGTAAAGCTCATCAGGGCGATGCCGAAGGCCCCCGGCAGCAGCTGCTCCACCAGGGTCAGGTCGGGCAGCGTCAGGCTCGGCAGGCCTTGCGGGATCAGGCCCACCGTCGCGACATGGAGATCCCCCATTCCAAAATACCAGGAGGCGGCAATTCCCCCGCCAACTGCCACCAGCGGCGCCGGGGAGTGGGGCATGAGCAGTTCCATGCCGATCAGCACGGCAAAGGTCGCAACCGCAACTCCCAGGGTCAGGATCGACGTCTCGGGAAGGTGCTGCAGCAGCGAGAACACGTCACGAAAGAACCCGGCCTTGGTGATATGCAGACCGAGCAGCTTCGGCACCTGGTCGAGGACAATGACGAGCCCGATGCCGGCCTTAAAACCGGTGAGCACCGGCGTGGAGATGAAATTTGCGACAAAGCCCAGCCGCAGGACAGCCGCCAGCATCAGGATCGCTCCTACCAGGGCGGTCAGGGTGACCGCGGCGGTCATCAGGCGTGCGGCATCGCCGTCACCCGCCACCAGGCCGAGTTGAGTGCCTGCCAGAATCGCCAGGGTGGTCGTTGAGCTGACGCTGAGCACCCTGGATGAACCAAGGACAGCGTATACCAGCATCGGGATGAAGGCGGTGTAGAGGCCGACAGCCACCGGCAAGCCGGCAACCGTCGCGTAGGCCATGGCCTTGGGCAGGACGACGGCGGCGGCGGTCAACCCCGCCACTATGTCACAACGAAGTCCCGAAACGCCCGTTGGCGGCGTTGTGCCGGTAGATGACAGCGTCTTCTCCATGTAAGCCTCTGTTGCAGAGCATTTTTTCAAAACCAGGCTTCGGCTGGCCTACTGCCGCACCGTATCCAAAAAACCAGTCTGCTTGCCGGTCGTTTCCGCAAGTACCCCCTGCCGCCCGCTGAGCCGACATGGCCCCATCCGGAGCCCGCCAGGCATTGTCTATTCCGATATGCCTGAGCAGAATCCGGCGCACTTCCTCGATGGTGTAAGGATGGCCCTGGCAGGAATGCTCTGACCGGACGACGAACTCGGACTCCACTCCGTCAATGTGTGCGCTCGTGTATTCCACCACCCCATCATTCCCGGTGGCAATATCCATTCCCGGTTTCACGGCAATGATCGAATGACCGACGATATCCGGCCGTAACGGCAGGGAGACCAGGGCGTTGAGCAGCGGATTCTCCGACGACATCCCGTCGATACTGGTCGGAATACCCCCTTTTAATGAATCGGGAAGTTTCAGTTTGGTATCGAGAGTGCTCAGAAATTCCTGGCTGTTGACCACCATGTCGACGGGAAGACGGATGATTTTGCGAACCAGGAGGCGAACCCAGTCCTTGGTCAGAAAGCTGCCGCGGTGCGGCGTTGAAATGAAGACCACCCGTCTGACGAACGGCAGCGACTTGAAGAACACCAGACGCCGGGCGAAAGCCTTGATCTCCGGATTCATACCCGCTGCATCTATGTCCTGGTCGCTGATTGCCCTCCACAGGGCATCGCCGGGATCGACGGCGGTCATCCTGGTGAGCAGGCCGCCCTGACTGTGACCGATGACCACCATGTTCTGCAGCGCTGGGTCCCTCTGTTGCGGGTCGAGCTGATCGATCATCCCGGCCAGGGATTCGCGCAGTTCGGCGGCAGAGAGCGCCACCAGATTGCTGCTGTTGTATTGGTAGAACCAGAATTGGAAGTGCTTTCGGATCTGCGGGTCGGCCCGCAGGGAGTTCACCATTTCCGCCCACCACACCGGGCTGCTTGCCGTTCCGTGGACAAAAACCACTGGAATTCTTCCCGGTTCATATGGCTGAATCAGCAAAACCCGTACCGGCACCCCGTCACCGGTAAGGAATCGTCTGGCACCGACGTTCCACATCCTGGATACATCAAGCTTGTAGGCAAGCGGGGTGGTAATGTCGGTTTCGAGCGGCACAGTCCGGCCATTGATCACCACCTCTGCATCATCGAGAGCGGAATACATCTCCAGGGTCGCCCGGGATTTTCCCTGCTGGTAATCCCGCAGGTTTCCGGAAAGGCGAAGGACGGCGGTAATTGGCAAAGCCCCGCCGTTCGGCGATTCGCTGGACTTCCGGGTCAGGCCGATCAGCGGCAGCCCCAGGCCAGGGGTACGATTACGGACGGTGAAACCGCGCACTGCAAAGGCATCGGCCGGGAAAAATCCCTCAAATTTTTCAAACTCCCAGGCAAGGGAGTCGGTTTGTATCTGCAGGGACAGTTTGCCTGCAGGCAGCTCTCTGTCCCCTCCCGCCAGAACCAGTCGATGATCGTCGTCAGACGGAAAGGCCTGCCAGAGTCCCCGGTTATAGAGATCGCAGGCGATGCGGAAACGGATGTCGTACGCGGTCGGCGGCGGCTCCCGGCCTTCACCAAGGAGGTAGAAGTAGGCATAGACGGCCGATTGGAGAAACATCTCTCGAGCTGCTCCGCGCTGGCTTTCCTGGTGAGAGTCGGTGAGTGTCGTTGTTGCCTGCAGGTACGTCAATTCCGACAGCGCGAAGAGGATGTCGCGACGATCGTCGGATATGCCAATTGCATGCAGGGCCCGTATTGCCTGCAGGGGATCCTCATCCAGATTTCCGAGAAGATTGTACCGCCGCAGCACCGTCTTGGTGCTGTCGCTCATCTGTCCTTCTCCGAGCGCGTTCATGGTGCTGAGGCGGTACGAGTCCTGCGACGACAGCCTGCTTACCCCGATGGGACCGGCGCAACCGGAGAGCGCGAAAAGAAGCAGGACCAGGACAACGGTACGCGAGTGATCTGGAGCAATGTTTTTTTCCATGTCAGATGAAAGAGTCACTCCTGGTTATGGCCTGCCCGTCAGCCTGTTGCAGAGGAAACGGGAAAAAGCCGGCCTCCGGCCATTTTTCCGGGGTATATCGATTGCCTCTCGATCACTATCCTTTTCACTGAAGTTTGCCGCTTTCCATGGCAAGTCTGTATGCCAGGTAATACTTATATATATTGCTGACATAATTGACTGTTTCCTTCCCAATGATGCGGGCTGCACCATATTCGACATTCTGGAACCAAATATCCGGGTCCTTGCCGGATTTCTCGGCCAGGCGGCGGAATTTACGCAGGTTCCCCGGACCGGCATTATAGGCGGCAAAGGCCATTAGGGTCCGGTTGACGGGAGTCAGGTCTGGATCATTCAGGTAGGTATCGGCAAGCAGGCGAAGATATTTGGCCCCGGCCTCGATATTGCGCTCAGCGTGCTTGTCGATCCCGGTGATGGCGATGGCAGGGTCCGCGGCGGTGCTGGGCAGCAGCTGCATGACTCCCACTGCCCCTCTCGGACTCCTCTCCTTCTGGTTCAGCCGGGATTCCTGGTAGCCCTGCGCCACCAGCATCAGGAAATCGAAATCGTATTTCTTGCCATGGGCACGGAAAAATTTGACAAGTTCCCTGAACTTGCGCATCTCCTCTTCCGAAGTGGCATTGAGAACCCGTTTTTCATTGAAGGCATAGCGTTTGGCAATGATATTGCCGAAGGTTGTCCCCACCTTGTGCTGCTGCATGAACGCGCTCAGGATCGATTTCAGCTTCGGGCTCCCCTTGCGGATGGCCCAGGCCAGATCGCCGCCGGTATTGAGATAAAATTCATCATGAATCGCCAAATCGCTGAACAACGGTTTCCAGATGCCTGCGATATAGCGGTCCACCACCGTTGTCTTGATCAATCCGGCGTTGACCATCTCCAGGATATCTTCCGACTCCAGCCATTCATCGGCGGGAACGACCTTGATCGGGGCAAGCCCTTTCTTCTCGAACTGGGTATTGAGTTCCACCAGATGTTCAAAGTAACTGCTCGAAGCCCTGACCGTCACTTCCCTGCCGGAGAGGTCCTCGATCTTCTCCAGTTTGGACCTATATGGCCCGGTGATCACCGCCTCCCGCACCCCGGAAGCGAACGGGTGGACGAAATCGACCGTCTCCCGGCGACCGGCGGTTACCGTAAGGCCGCCACCGGAGATGTCTCCCTTGCCGGCAAGCAGATCGGGCAGCAACTGGTCGCGTCGTACCGGAATGAAATAGACGGACCACAGTTTGCTCTTGTCTGACAGCGGATACTTTTTGTTCAACCACTGCTCCAGCGCCTTGCCGAACTCGTAGTCGATGCCCAGTTGTCGTCCCCGGTCGACATAGAAATATGTCTTGCTTAAGGGAACGAGAACCCGCAGCATCCCGCGCTTGCGAATCCCGTCGAAATCGCCGATCCAGTTGGGAGGCACCGGCAGCACCATCCTGTCCACCTCTTTTTCCTCGGCGGCCGTCAATTCCACCGGGGTATTGACGAGTATTTCCGGACCCTTACCGGTCTTTGCCTCGGCAGCCGTTGCCGATGACGAACTGAATGCCGTACACAGCACAAGGGAGGCTACACATCCCAGAAACGTGAAAAACCGTCGAGTTTCCATTATCTCACTCATTCAAGATTATAAAAAAATGCCACCCGATGGTGATCGGGCGCGTTCCAGAATATCAGCTACCATTTCAGTGTATCAGGCCCAGGTCCATCAGGAAAGAACCATTACCATACTGCTTCGGATTGCTTTAGACCTCGGCTTTCTGCGCCACCGGCAACTCCACTGCAAAGTTCCTTTTCGGTGACGAGCTGCTGCAGCAGAACCGTCCCGGCCACAAAAGAGTTTACCCCCAAAGCTCGCGCCACATGCAGGCGCAATCCTCCAGCAAGGGGACAGAACCCTGCCAGTGTTAGGCTATGGTGGGCTTGATTAAGATTTCATTACACCACTGCTTGCTGTTACACAGATCCACGACTATGCGGTAGAATAGCCAAACGCGACGGTCCGGCAGGACTCTCAGCCTGCCATTGCCTGCGGGCCTTGCCCGAGGAGATCTGCCTGGAACGGTTCACACGATAAAGACACGACAGTGGCGGACCCTGGATGTTGCCACAAGAAGGATCGATGAAGATATCCCTTATCATACCCATCTACAACGAAGCGTTTCATCTGGAAAAATTCCTGCGCGCGGTGGATACCCTCGAACTCCCGATGGAAAAGGAGCTGGTCATTGTCGACGATTGCTCGAGCGATGCCTCTCTCACCATTCTCAGGCGGTTTCCCTTTGCCTCCCCGCTGCAGCTCCTCACCCAGCCAAGAAACATGGGGAAAGGGGCGGCCCTCAAAAGAGGCATAGCTGCGGCGACGGGGGATATAATCGGCATCCAGGATGCAGACTTTGAATATGATATCCAAGATATACCAAAAATTTTGGAGCTTTTCCTGCTCGACAAGGCCGACGTCGTCTATGGCTCACGGTTCAAGAAATCAAGTCCGCAGGTGCACCGGACCTACCATTACCTGATCAACCGTTTCCTCACCGCACTCAGCAACGTCCTCTCCGGGCTCTACCTTACCGACATGGAGACCTGTTATAAGTTCTTCAGGAAGGACATCATCAAGAATATGGTGATCGAATGCGACCGTTTCGGATTCGAACCGGAAGTCACCGCCAAGCTTGCAGCCCTCCGCTGCCGGGTCATGGAGGTGCCGATCTCGTATTTCCCAAGGAATTACCTGGAAGGAAAAAAGATTACCTGGAAGGACGGTTGTGCCGCTATCTGGCATATCGTGAATTTCAACGTATTGAAGAAGAAAACACAATTCTTCGACAACAGAATGCCTGAGCACTATATACCTAAAAGCATCCAATGGTTATGATGCCGGCTGACCGCCTGGAACTTCCCCCTCGCGACATTGTTGCCCGGAATAGGCAGCATGCCATAACCGGGG